>JBBRVA010000653.1:0-5031 GCA_038247295.1 Caldilineales bacterium
GGCGACCACTGCTTTATTGAGTCTGGCGTTAAAATTGGTGACAATGTTACTATCAAACACGGCAACAAAAATTGGTCGGGTATAACACTGGGCAATGGCGGATATGTCGGCCCCATGCAGTTACCACTAACACCATTATCTCCATCAATGGCACAGCTAGAACCAGTGATCCCAGGCTATCATAAACGCCAATGGTTGGTAACAACGCACATCCAGGAAGGCGCCTCGATCAAGGCGAATGCAATTGTACAGGCTGGCATTCTAATTGGAGAATTTGCGGTCGTCGGTGTTGGCGCCGTCGTTATGAAAGATGTTCCAGCTTACGCCCTCGTCGTGGGCAACCCCGCGCGGATTCAAGGCTGGATTTGTCAATGTGGGCAACCATTGAAATTCAATAACACCTATGCCCAGTGTGAGTGTTGCAATCTGAACTATACAAGGGCACGCAACACAGTTAAATTAGCTACATTTTAAGGCTGACCTCTGGCATCTAGATTCGTTGTAAGGTTTTGCTCCATCATTTGAGGTGTATATTATCACGGGAGCAATCGCATGAGCACTTTTAGCTTGGTCTTGATCGTGATCTTGGCGATTAGCTTGTTTTTTTCATTGTTGATTTTGGCCGCCGGCATGGCATCAAGCCGGTCGCATCAGTTGGTGACGCGCTCTTCTGCGCGCCATTCAAACCAGCAAGTTAATAATTTGATGGCTTCCGATTTGCACACATTACATAACAGCCGTTTGACAGACAATCAACCATTCATTGCCTAGAAAGGAGTTGCGATGGCTAACTCAAAGATCGTTTTTTGGGCAATTGTTTTGCTTCTGATGCTCAGTGCTGTGGGTATCGGCCCACTCACCAATTTGGCCCGTGGACACCAGTCACCCGTGCCGACCCCTTCCTATCCGGTGCATCCCGATGATCAACATTGGGTTGATCAATTACAAGCGCTGCCTTTCAGCCCTGTGCCATATGAGGGCGCGCCGATCCTCCGGCCTGATCCGACCATCGTCTCCATGAGCCAGGCAGAACGCCAACAATTGGCTGAAACGCTACGTCAATCGACCACGCTGGTCTATGTCTCAGGACCCGAAACCGCAGGTAGCAAAATTACGGTTGTTGGTAAGGAGATTCAACTGCCACCTGATATCTATGTCAAGGCATATATTGAGGAAGTTATGTGCGACCCTATTCCGGACCTCCACTGTCCCGAAACACCTATTTATGGGCTCTACACTTTAAAAGAAGATGCCCATGTGCGGGTGGAAGCGAATGGGGATGTCTATACGTTCAGCCGCGACACAGAAGCTGAGATCGAACAGGATCGCAACACCTTTCAATTCGTGTTGGATGCATTAGACACCGAGTTGAAGATTGATCCCTATAAATCAGAATCGAGCCAGTAGGAAGCCAACCATGTACAAAATTTTGAAGCTCCCACGATTCAGCGCATCAATTTTTGTCTCAATAATGGTCATGTTATTTCTGATTGTTGGGCCAGTCACGGCCAATCATTTTGTGTACTTGGTAGAAGATAGTGCTAGGCAACCTGGTGGTACGAAAGCCAATTTTGTATTTTTTCAATGGTACGCGGGTGCATTTCTGCCGGGGGATTCATATTATAAGTTGCGTTGGGCTGCCCAGGATGCTACCGTGAAGGGATACATGGATTCAGCCATAGCGGTCTGGCAAACCCAGGATGATAGCTTGGATATCGATTGGCATGGGTGGGAGTATATCACTGGGTGGCCGCAATCTGGGGCGAATATTCGTGTGTATCACGGAGATTGCATTACGGTACCGGCCGCTCGCGCATGTTTCATTCGCCAAAGTTGGTCAACTATGGGAACACAGAATGCCCAATTCTGGCACCAAGCAGATATGTATATCAAAACCAATCTCAACCCAGGTACAACGGCTGTCCCCTCCTTCTTTGCGGCCAGTATGGCCCATGAAGTGGGTCATAGTTATGGCTTACATGAGCGGTATATTGAAGGGCCTCCTGCGTCCTGTAATAACAGCGAATCTACTATTATGGACGCCAACAAAATTACTGGTAGCCCTGGTGTGTACGATCACTGTGATTCGATTAGTGGACCGACGACGACCGATAAAAACCGGATTGAGCAGTTACCAGCTTAAGGGAACCTATACCAATGTTTCAGCGACACGCAGCGGTAATTTTCTAAACACAAGTTGGAAAGATAAAACTTGGTTAGACATCGCTATGCACATCGAATACTTCAAGTGGAACGGGTACTTGTTTAATTTTCAGGGCTACGATAACGTCTTTACCAATGTTGGCGTACATCAGAACTTAGACGATCGCACAATTACCGCTTCTAAGAATGTAAAAGGTTTGTGGGGACCTGGTCGATACATTGCCTGTGTAAACGGTTGGATTGGAACGCGCACGAGCGGTGCTGACGTCTATGGTAATAGTCCAGCTGTATGTACATCGGAAGTTAGTTTCTAATATTGGTCTCCCGTTTTCTCGCATCACTGGGTTGTAGCTATGTTGATTTTTTTATGATTCTTTGCAATGATTATAAATTTCTTCTAACCGGTGCTATGCCAAGTGCCGGTCTTTTTTCTACATTCTATGAAATGTGATTGAGATAGACGCCAATTGTTTACTCACTCTACTGCGGCTAAAAAACAAAAACGGCCTGGTAATTACCAGGCCGTTTTTGTCAGGTGGAGATGGCGGGAATCGAACCCGCGTCCGAAACATTCGTCCAGTGACATCTACAGGTTTAGTCGCGCATTTGTTGTTTTGCTGGGCGGACTCCGTGCGACAGGATTCACTTGCCCAGCTAGCCGAAGTGTCTTAGATGGCCTTATCGGCGTCTAGCCATCGCAGCTCAACAGTGTATTACGGTGACCGCCTGGCCTGAGAGCAGCATCAGAACGGGCCGTGATCCTGGGTTAGAGGATCAGGTTCTTAACTTAGGCAGCCATTGCAGCCGGAGCAGCGTTAGCGAAACCGAAGTTGAAGAGTTTGCCTGTGTTTTTGGCATTTATAGGTTTTGTGCCTTTTTAACGTAGCCGACACTCTACGACCTGCCATCAAAAAACAGCCTGCCCCGTCGAAACCGTACATCCCCTGAATCCGAACTCTATTATACCAGGATTCGACAAATTTGTAAAGCATTTTTTGTTTGCGTTTTATTTACATTCTATCCAACGCAATAGTGGTTGTTGGCTATTTCTCCCACTGGGCGAGCGCCGCATCCAACTCTGCCTCGCTTGTCATACCCCGCACCGTGGTCAAAAATGTCTTCAGATCCGGTATTAATTCACGCAAGCGTTCTAATTTGGGGCCAATCGGGCTGGTGCTGGCTGGGCTGGTGCCATAACTGCCGTGAAAGGCAAAGTAGGCCTGGTTAAGTGCTCGTAATGGGTAGCCATTTTCAACAAAATAGATCCGACGCGCCTCCATATAGCGCTCTGCTTCTTCCACTTGCCCCAATGCCAATAATGCATCTACTGTGAGCCGCGTTTGCCGTATTTCAATCTCAAAATCAAACACTGGTGGCTCGGTTGGCAGCGGCTGCTCCTGCTCACTACGTTTCGGTGGCAGCGGTTCATTCGGGTAGAAGACGCGCAAGGCTCGTTCGCCTACTTCGTTGCCAACAATCTCTGCCACCGTCTCGTTTAGCGTCGTGAGATCGGGGTTAGTCGCATAGTTGAGACCAAGCGGAAAGAAAGATAGATAATTGTGCGTCCATTCATGGGCGACAGTGCTCAGAATCCACCATAAACTGGCGCGGTCGACGACCATTGTCGGGAAAGCGCCCAGTCCACCAATGTTGGTGACATAAGCACTCAGGTTATGGTCTTGACGGATGGCCTGTTCGATCACTTGAATCTTGTCTAAGCTGATCGCGGCATCCAACATCTGGCTATAAAAGATTTCGATGCGGTCACGCCGGCTTACCACCAGTTTTTTAGGCGGTTCGACAAAAGTAAACTGGACCGGAGGCGCCGGCACGCCAACGAATTCTAACCCAAGGCCCGCCAACTCGCGCCCAATTTGGCCTTCGATTACCTGTTCCACTCGGCCGCGTTCGGCATATTGTAACCGGCGTAACGCTTCTAATTCTGTTTGCAATCGATTGGATTCGGCTGTTGGCTGGTGACTATTTGCCAAGAATAATTTATCGATCTGCTCTTCCAATTGGCTCATCTGCTCGGCACGCGCTAGATAAGCTTGCACCTGCTGTGTGGACTCCGCCGGTGATAGCCCTTGCGCTGGTTTGGCAAAAAAAGCGCCGATCTTATGGCCAATTGCCTGATATTCCCAGCGCAAGAGATCGAAGCCCCACCCAGCCGCTTCCATTGCTAGCTGTCGCTGCTGGGTTTCCGTGGCTGTGATGGCGCTGCCCCCGAGCAATAGAAAACTCAGATAGATGATTATAAAAAGACGCGCAGACCGGCCGAGGCGTTTATGCTGTAAGGCGCGCCAGCTTGAGACATGGCGTTGGACTGGTTCGACCAGGGGCGTTTGGGTTTGATTGACATTCATGGTGTAAGCTACAATTCCCTTGCAGACAATTCGTGATCCTGATGTCTATTATACCAGATGATGCAATGGCAACTGGAGTCATTTCTTCCTTTTCTCATTATCTTTTCATATTGGTAACTTCTTGTATCGATCCATGTTGGAAAGGCACATAAAACCCATGCACCTGCAAGGTTCGCTCGACCCTGGCCTGGTCGCCTTTATCCAGGCAATGCCAAAAGCTGAAATTCATATCCACCTGGAAGGCGCGATCCTACCCGAGACGCTGCTCACATTGGCGCGCCGTCATAACCGACTGGATCGCTTGCCGACGACTGATATCGAGGGCCTATACCAATGGTTTGCTTTTACTGGTTTCCCTCACTTCATCCAAATCTATTTGACGATTTCTGACTTGCTGCGCACGCCCGACGATTTTGCCTTGGTTGTCTACGCCTGTGGTGAAGATATGGCGCGCCAAAATATTCGTTACCGCGAGCTAACTTTCACGCCTTTTACGCATACC
>JBBRVA010000654.1:0-5024 GCA_038247295.1 Caldilineales bacterium
AACTGTTTGACTGTTTGACTGTTTGACTGTTTGACTGTTTGACTGTTTGACTGTTTGACTGTTTGGCTATTGATCGTCGAACAATGTAGCCAAGAGTGGACCATCAATGGTGCGATATATTTCTGGCCAAATAACCGCGGCCTCGATTCCTGCTTGACCAGCCTCACTATATTGCAGATAGAGCAACTGTGGATTTAGCCATTGATGCCAGAGGTAAGCGGGCACTTTGTCGCCGTCTGGTGGGTTTTTTGAGTTATAAGGAAATTGATAGTGTCCGCTGGCTAACTCGATATCGGCTGTTTCTAATGCTGTAATAATGGCCGCCGGATCCAGTGTGCCAGCCCGGTCAATGGCATCCGCGGCCAGTTGCACGGCATCATAGGCGCCAAAGGCATAGCGCTCGGGCCACCGTTCAAAATATTGCTGATAGGCGATGGCAAACTGTTTACCCAGCGCTGTGACGGTAGAAGGCCAGGGGCCAATCTGCGTTGCCACCGTATAGACACCATTGGGCACCTGTTGCCAATAGCGTTGATCGTTCAAGATCATCGCGTTGCTGACAATTAGGCTGCCTTTTTGCGGCGTCAGGCCAGCGTCCAGAATTTGTCGTTGGAGATCAAATGCAGTTTCACCAGCCAGTTGGATAAAGATCGCATCTGGCAACTTATCGAGCGCAACAATACGCGCAATCACCGACGAGAAATTGGTTGATGGCAAATCGACCAACACAGAGTGGCCAATAAACCCATATTCGGACAACCAACCTTGTGTAGCGTTAACCTGTTCTACGCCATGCGGGCTATTTTCTCCCACAATCACCGCCAGATTGGTCTCGTCGCCATTATAATCACCCACTTGGGCTAACCATTTGCCAGGCATTTGCGCATACATCATCGAAGTTGGACCAATGCGAAAGACTTCTGGATATTGATCCGCGGTGAGATCGTCGACGTGCGGTTCAGAAAAAATAATTGGTACACCATATTGATGCACGACTTCTTTAACGGCGCGCGCTACTTCGCTGTGGTAGACGCCGACAAGCATGGCGGCGCAGTCCTCGCGCAGCAACCTTTCTGCCAATCCAACGGCGCGAACAGGATCGCCACTGTCGTCGTACGTGATCAGCCGAACGGGCTTACCGTGGATTCCTCCGCGGGCGTTAATGTCCTCAACGGCGATGGTAAACGCCGTCTGCATGGCAAAGCCTTTCTGCATCGCCCCAGGTTTGGAAAATGGTAGGAGCGCGCCCAAAACGACTTCATTGGCACTACTAAGGTTGCTGGGTTGACAGACGGACGAGGGGGGGGCTGGTGTTACGACAATTGTTTGGGTGATGACACGCGTCACTTCAATAATAATGGGCGCGACAGTATTCTGCATGGGCCGCGTCGTGGCGGGGGGCGCCGTTTGTTGGCAAGCCACAAGCCAACCTCCCACCCCAATAATGAAGGCGAGGCTGATGCCATATAGTTTGTTCCCGCGAGCAGTTTTCGCGAAGTAAGCCTGTACGATCTTGTAAGCGTACAAAGAGGCTAATGGGCGCACAACCTTCTCCATCGCTAGCCTGTATGAGGGCATCGGTTGGGATAGATGACTATAGCACTTAGTTGTTATGGCGTCAAGCTGTCCGAATTGTAAAATTTCTTACAAACGACTGGCAGAACGCTAATGAACTTTACAAAAGCGAGGCAGCGGAGGGAACCGCGGAACAGGTGTTTTAGGATCCTCCTGCCCCAGTTCATGCTAATTTGAGTGGAGCAACCATTCGGCTTATAACAGTTACTTTTGACACTCATTGTGACGGGTGATATACTCGCATAACTATCTAGGCCACAGAGCTGATGGCGATGATTGCTATAGGTTTCTGGGGTCTTTTTCCGCATAAAGTTCTTATCTACCGTTCGTTGTTCAATACGTTATTTAGCAAATTAGCAAAGGAGTGTACTGTGCTAAAGAGCACCCTTCTCAAGCGTTTTCATTTCCTTAGCGCGCTGGTGGCCGTTGTTCTATTGTCGGCTGCTTGTGTCGCCCCTTCCACCGCCACCGAACCAGCCGCCGAACAGGTAACGATAAAGCTGGCTGAAAACCCTTGGCCGGCGTCGAGCCTCAATGTTGCAATTGCCAAAATTCTCTTGGAAGAGAAGCTAAATTATCCAGTCGAAGTTACGACGGTGGATGAGCAGCCGCAGTGGGGTGCGCTTGCAAGTGGTGATCTGCATGCCAGCCTAGAAGTGTGGCCCTCGGGCCATGTGGAAAACGTTGCTGAATATATTGAGAAGCAAAAGGTAGTCGAAAATGGCGGTCCGTTGGGGCCAATCGGCAAGATCGGTTGGTTTATTCCGACCTATCTTTTAGACGAACACCCCGAGCTGGCAACCTGGGAAGGCTTCACTACGCCAGAAGCCGCCGCGCTCTTTGCCACTGCCGAAACGGGTGAGAGCGGCCAGTTTCTGGCCGGCGATCCAGGCTGGGTGCAGTACGATGCCGACATTATCGCGAATCTGGGTCTGAACTTTCAGGTCGTAACCGCCGGCTCGGAGGAAGCGCTCTTATCGGCGGTAGATGCTGCCTATAGCCGCGAGGAACCGATTCTATTCTATTTCTACAAACCTCATGCCATCTTTGCCAAGTATGATCTGACGGAAGCAGCACTGCCAACGTATAGCGAAGAATGTTATGCCAAACAGGAGAGCGGCGGTATCGATTGTGATTACCCGCAGGATGTGCTCTTTAAGATTTTCTGGTCGGAGCTGCAAACCACGGCCCCGGACGCGTATACGCTGCTCAAAAATATGAACTATGATACGCAAACGCAAATCGACATGATCGCACAGGTGGAACTGGAAGGCAAGAGTGTCGAGGAGACTGCGCGAGCCTGGGTTGATGCTAACGAAAGTGTATGGAGCACTTGGCTACCCTAAGCGTAATGCTGTAGCTCCCCAGCCAGTAAGTGACAAAACGGGGTCGGCCATAAGCCGACCCCGTTTTTTACGTTTAGACTTTAGCGCATAAGTACACAGGTAGACAGGTCGTGTCACTTATCTACCTATCTACCTGTGTACTTATTTACCTATTTACCTGAACCAATTATCAAAATCAATAGGACTCAACGCGTGGTTACTTCCTACCTTCAAGCGGTGCGCACTTTTAACCGCGATGTGCTCCTCTATCTGCTAACGACCGCGCTGATTGGCTTTACCATCGATGGTGGCATCTATTCTGTCGTCTTCAATCTCTACTTGCTGCGTTTAGGCTATGGCCCCGAATTGGTGGGCCAGGTCAATTCGGTGGGTATGTTGATCTTTGCCCTGGGCAGCTTGCCCGCCGGTGCGCTAGGCGCACGCTTTGGCAACCGGCGTATCTTGATCGTCGGCCTTGCCGTGATCCTGATCGGCTGTACGCTGCTGCCGCTGGCCGAGTTTGCACCTGCCTTTTGGTCGATCCGTGCATTGTTTGCGGCCTACATTATCATGAATACGGGCATGGCGCTCTTTTTTGTCAACGGCGCACCCTATCTGATGGGCATCACTGATCTGGGCGAGCGCAACCATGTCTTTTCGTTGCAATCGGCGATCTGGTCGTTCGCGGCCTTTGCGGGCAGTCTATTAGCCGGTTTTCTACCGAGTAGTTTTGCGTTGGCCTTTAACCATTCTTTGGACGAACCAGCACCCTACCGCTATCCCCTCTTTTTGGTGGCACTTGTCCTCTTTTTCGCGTTCTGGGCGGCCTTGAACATGCGACGAGAGGGTGGATCGAGTGCGCTTCCGGGGCTGGTTGACCCCGCCAAGGTCGAAGGTATTTCGTGGGCAATCTTGGCGGTTATTCTGATCATGTCTGTGGTGCGCCTGCTGCAAGTGGCTGGGGCCGGGGTAGTGATGACCTTTTTTAATGTCTATATGGATGCTGGCCTCCACATTGCAACGCCACAGATTGGCTTGGTCGTAGCCAGTGGCCGGTTCTTGGCTGTGTTAGCGGCCTTGATGACCCCAATTTTGGCGGCGCGGTGGGGCAACGCCCCATTAGCCATTTGGGCCTCGTTTGGTGTTGCGCTCTTTCTGCTTCCCCTTGCCTACGCTGCCAACTGGGGCATGGCTGGCCTGGGCTACATTGGCGTCATCGCCCTTACTTCGATCCGTTACCCGAGTTTTCTGATCTATACCATGGGCATTATGCCAGCGCGCTATCGCAGCGTGATGTCGGGAGCGGGCGAGATGTCGGCTGGGTTCAGTTTTTCGTTGATGGCGCTAGCCGGTGGCTATCTAATCGCCAACCAGGGCTATCGTGATCTCTTCCTGCTTGGCGCAGCCTCAACGGTGGTCGGTACGTTGATTCTATGGGGCTTTCTGCGGGCACGGGGTGGGAAGTAGGGGGATAGGGAGACTAGGCGTGGGGGAGACTAGGCGGGGGGGAGACTAGGCGTGGGGGAGACAAGGAGACAGAGTTAGAAGTTACGCAGTTGCCCCGGGAACGCTGGCATCCTGCCGGCAGCGGCTCGACGACTCGACTGAGCTCGCCGAAGTCTGAGCTCGCCGAACGTCCGCCGGAGATGGCGGTGATCGCAACTGCGTAACTTCTAAGAGTAACTCCGGCTGTGCGCTAGATCACACATAAGCTGTGCGCTGGGATACGGCGCAACCGCCGCCCGTGGGTTAGAATTGATACAACGCAGGAAAACTTGTCAACCCTCAACTTACACATACAGCCGGGTTTGAAGACTTTCCTACGATTTTGACGGCGGGAGTGCTGCCTACGCGACACACTTCGGCGGTTCGGACAATGCGGAGGGCTGGTTATTACGACTGGCCCTTTTGCGTTTTTTAGGGAAACTATACAGTAACAACAGTAATCAGTGAGTAGTAATCAGTGGCGTATCGTATGCCATCCTACTCACTGATTACCGTGCACTGATCACTGCTTCCCACTCCCCGCCCAGGCCTGGGTAATGCGGTCCAACACCAGCGCGAGCAGCAAGATCGCCAGCCCCGCTTCAATGCCACGGCCCAATTCGCTCTTTGCCAGCCCAT
>JBBRVA010000655.1:0-5019 GCA_038247295.1 Caldilineales bacterium
CCTGCATCGGGATGCGGATCGGGGTGGCCACGGCGCGGGCTGCCGCGCCCGCGCCTTCAGCCTCGCCACCCACGACCAGCACCACCGGTGGCCGCCAATCGACCTGATCATAGGCCAGACTGGCTCGCCCTTCGGCCACGTAGATCTGCTGGGTGGGGGCAAGCCATTGCTGGACGGCCGCCCAGTCTGGGCAAGTGCGCAGCGGCAGGCGAAAATGGGCGCCCATCCCGGCGCGGACCACCTTGTCGTTGTAGGGATCGACCGTTTCCGGCCCAAAAAGGACCAGTTCGACACCGGCGGCTTCGGCGCTGCGCAATAAAGCACCCGCATTGCCCGGGTCGCGCACCCCGTCGAGAATCAAGGTAAAGGTAGGCTGGGTGGGCGGTGTTAGTTGGGGTAAAGGAACAACCACGGCCAAACCCTGCGGCGTCACCGTTTCGGCCAAGGTGGCAAAGACCGCCGGCGTGCAGGCCAGACATTCAACATCCGTCGCCTGCAATTGATCCAATAACTGCTGTCCGACCGCATTCGTTTGCAAACTCTCCGGCACATAAAAGACCTGTTCCACCCCAACGCCACTTTGTAAGGCATCACCCACCAAGCGCACGCCTTCCAAGAGCAAGCGTCCACTCACCTGCCGGTGACGGCGTTCCTGTAATTTGCGGGCTTCTTTTACGCGTGGATTGCTCGTGCTCGTGATCACAGTGGGTACCGGGTAAATAGGGGGATAGGTATACAGGTATACAGGTATACCTATGCCGCTCTCGGCTAGAATAGGGCCAATGATCGCTCCAAAATAGAAACGGCAGGAACCAAATGGCTCCTGCCGTACGTGTCTGCCAGACGAGAATTCAGCCTACGAAGGTTGGATCAAGCAACTTGAGCTTTGGCTGTTTCGGCCAATTGGCTAAAGATGCTGGCATTGTGAATGGCCAAATGCGCCAATACTTTGCGATCGACCTGAACATTGGCAATTTTTAAACCATGAATGAGGCGGCTGTAGCTGATGCCATTGATGCGCGCCGCGGCGTTGATGCGTGCGATCCACAAGCGACGGAAGTCACGCCGGCGATTGCGACGGTCGCGATAGGCATAAAAGAGCGACTTGAGCATGGCTTCATTGGCACGGCGAAAAAGGCGGTGGCGGGAACCAAATTGCCCTTTGGTAAATTTAAGAACTTTTTTGTGCCGTTTATGGGCATAGACCTTAGGTCTAGAGCGTGGCATAGTTGTTTTTTCCTTTCCGTGATGGCGAAACTTGTTTCAACAAGTTTACTTTGAGCCAGTCACGTGATGGGTAGATAGTTTGAATACGTTAAAATCGGTATCAGTTGCAAAGGTGCTTACTGATTACTTTTTACGAACTAGTTGTTGATCACTCGCTTGACCAACCTGATCGCATGTTTGACGGTGCCGGAAACAGTGTGACGCATATCACTGTTCTGGCTGCTGCGATTTTTGTTGCGGAAGTGATTACGACCGGCTTGCATGCGCAGTAACTTTCCAGTTTTGGAAAGCTTCATCCGCTTGGCCGCGCCTTTATGAGTCTTTAATTTTGGCATTTTAGCCTCCTATACAATCCGAAAACAATTCTGTTCCTGGCTGGCAGACATACAAAAACGGGCTTGCGCCCGTTTTTTGGACAAGATTTCACTGGCTCAATTTATTTGAGCCATTCAATTCCACCTTCATCACTGGGTCGCCGTCAGGCGCTGATTGCGCCTGATTACTGCTTACCGATTACGAATGCGGTGGTGCAAGCAACATCACCATGCTTTTACCATCAAAGGCGGGCATAGATTCGACAACGATTGCATCGCTGGCGTCGGTGGCAACCCGCTGGAGCAACTCGTGCGCCACTTCGGGATGATAAATTTCACGGCCACGGAAGCGGATGCGCACTCGAATCTTGGAGCCTTCTTTGGCGAACTTACGAATCTTGGTTAGAACAACTTGAATATCATGTTCATCCGTCTTGGGGCGCAGGCGCACTTCTTTGACTTCGATCTGCTTTTGCGCCCGACGCGATTCGCGTTCGCGTTTCTGTTTTTCATAAAGGTATTTGCCGTAATCCATCAAACGGCAAACGGGGGGATTGGCATTGGGCGCAACTTCGACCAAATCCAATTCTTTGTCGCCGGCAATTGTCAACGCGTCACGAAGTGGCAGGACCCCTAACTGCTGGCCATCTGCATCAATTACGCGCACCTCTCTGGCACGAATGCCATAGTTGATTCGCGTCGTATCGCCTTGATCTCTCCGATCTGATCGTTCCTGCCGCTCTGGCCGATCCGAGCGCTCTGGACTGGCTGGTCGGGCTGGTACACTCTTACCGATTGTTCGTCTCCTTAATAAAGTACCTTAACAAATGAAATAGCTCATTGAAAATAGCTCAAACAAAATAATGTAGGCTCATCTCTGACAAGTGTAAAAACCGATGCTTTGCCAAAAGCGCAGGATTGGTTTTTCACACTTTCGGCTGATGAGCAAATAATGTTTGACTTATCAATCATTAAAAATAAATACGTTACTACAATAGAGGATAGGGAACGTTTAGCCTATTACGAGCTACAATTCGCGCCGTCTATGCTGCCTGATAACTATTTGGCCCGTACGCGGGTACATTCACGCCGTGTGCCTGAAGCTATTCCTATCATTATAGCACCTTCGCTTGTGTACGTCAAGTCTGACAAAAAATTGTGCAAAGGTAGTGAAGGGATGACAGGATGACGGGATGAAAGGATGACAGGATGACAGGGTGAATCCCTGTGTCATCCTGTCATCCTTTCATCCCGTCACTTTGTCATAACTCCGCGGCGCGGCTCTGAATGCGTGCCTTGGCCAGGGCGATAAATTCGCCCACGGCCAGCGCATCTTGCCGCGAACCGTCGCGCTTGCGCAGTGCTACCGTCTCGCTCGCCATTTCTTGATCACCCAGAACCAACATGTAGGGCACTTTCATCAGTTGGGCGTTGCGAATCTTGGCATTCATGCGATTGGCGCTCAGGTCGGCCTGGGCACGGATGCCTTCGGCTTTGAGCCGTTGCTCCAAATTACGTGCGTACTCGTTATGTCCATCCGTAATCGGGATGACGCTCACCTGTTGCGGCGCCAACCAGACCGGGAAACTGCCGGCATAGTGTTCAAGCAGGAAGCCGATCGTGCGTTCGTGCGTACCCAATGGCGCACGATGAATACAAAGCGGCGTCTCTTCTTTGCCCTCACTGTTGATGTAGGTTAGATCAAAGCGCGGCGGCACAGCAAAGTCCACCTGGTTGGTGGCCAACGAAAATTCACGGCCAATCGCACTCCACATCTGGACATCGATCTTGGGGCCGTAAAAGGCGGCTTCGTCTGGCGCCTCGAAGAAGGGCACGTTGCCGTTGCGCATGGCATTGCGCACCATCTCTTCCGTCTTTTGCCACAGCCGTAGGTTATCGACATATTTTTTACCCAACCCTTTGGGATGATGCAAGCTCAGCCGCATCATATATTTTTCGATCCCAAAGATGGTAAAGTATTTCAGATAGAGATCGATCACCCGCATAAACTCTTGCTCAAACTGTTCTTCCGAGCAGTAGATGTGGGCATCGTTCATCTGCATCGAACGGACGCGCTGCAAGCCGATCAACTCGCCGCTCTTTTCGTAACGATAGCACGTGCCATACTCGGCCAGGCGCACGGGCAGATCGCGATAGCTGCGCGACTTGCTGGCAAAGATCTTATGATGGAAAGGACAGTTCATCGGTTTGATGTAATACTTGACCCCTTCCATCTCCATCGGCGGATACATGCTGTCGGCGTAATAGGGTAAGTGGCCGCTGCGCAGGAAGAGATCTTCCTTCGCCAGGTGCGGCGAACGCACACGGTCGTAGCCGGCCGCATATTCCGTCTCTTTCGCCAGCTTTTCCAGTTCTTCGATCATCACCGCACCGTTGGGCAGCCAAAGCGGCAGGCCCGGCCCGACCTCATCGTCCAAGATGAAGATTTCCAATTCACGCCCCAGCTTGCGATGGTCGCGCTTTTTGGCCTCTTCCAGCATCGTCAGGTGCTCATTGAGTTCCTTCTTGTTGCGCCAGGCCGTGCCGTAGATGCGTTGCAGCATGGGGTTATGTTCGTCACCCCGCCAATAGGCACCGGCGATCGTCATCAACTTAAAGGCGTCGGGCGGAATTTGGCCCGTGTGTTCTACATGTGGCCCACGGCACAAATCTTCAAACGTATCCTGCCGGTAGGTGCTAATTGGTGGTCTTTCGGCGACCTCGTTGCCATATTCGTCGATGCCGCCCTTCTCCAGACCATCGATCAGTTCCAATTTGTACGGCTGATCATGGAAAAGTTGGCGCGCTTGATCCGCGCTTACCTCGCGATAGACCAGCGCGTGTTTGGCGGCGATAATCTGGCGCATCCGCTTCTCAATCGCTTCTAGATCCTCGGGCGAAAAGGAGCGCGGGCGGCCCTCTTCAGTTTTGCCCAGATCGAAATCGTAATAAAAGCCGGTATCAATCGGCGGCCCAATCGCAATCTTGGCAGCCGGAAAGAGTTCCAGCACGGCTTGCGCCATCACATGCGCCGCCGTATGCCGAATTTTGTAGAGTTGATCCTTCTCTTGATGACTTTCACTCATGATCGCTACTCCTTTTTGCTGCTATCGCATTTGGGTTCATCGGTTAAACCCACCTATAACCATTGACAATTTGCTCATCAGCCGCAAGTGTGAAAACAACGGTTTTCGCACTTTTCACAGTTGCTAACAATTAGCCTTTAACCTCGCCGGCCAACCATGCCGCCGCCCACCAAGTCGTGTAGAGCAGATGTTGCATGCCCGTCGGCAAAAAAGTTGGGTTAATCCACTCTTCCTGCCGGTGGGCATTGCCACCTTCGGTAATCCCAATACAGATGGCGGGAAGATCCCGGCTCAATGGAATGTTGGCATCCGTGCTGCTAATACTCTGATCACCTTTGGCAGCTAAGCCGCAACGACGCAACGAACGCACCGAGGCCCGCACCAGCGGATGA
>JBBRVA010000656.1:0-4994 GCA_038247295.1 Caldilineales bacterium
AAAATGACAATATGAAAATTTATCTAGATGTGTGTTGCCTAAACCGACCATTTGACGACCAGACGCAGACGCGGATTCATCTCGAAGCTGAAGCTGTCTTATCGATCATCCAATCTGTCGAAGACAACGAATAGCAATGGATAAGCAGCGATGCGGTAGCTTATGAAATCAATAAGGCCCCAAATGAAGAACGCCAGGAACGTCTGTGGTCCTTGGAATCACGTTCAACGGAGCGATTAGAGCTGACGGATTCTATCTTGCAACAGGCGGAACAACTTCAGCATCTGGGCTTCACGAATAACGATCATTAAAATCGCCAAGAACTGAAACTCCCTTGTCGACAGTTTTGTCCCGTGACAGACTGAGTACCCCTGATGCTCCTGCCTCAACCTCAAAAACGCGAAAGTTACTTATTGTTATATTGCTGAAAAATCTCTGCTCCAATCCATGCGTACGCTTGATCTCTAAATCATGAAATTGTTGCACGTACTCATCTTTTAGAAACTTATGCACCAAATGCGAAATAACATCTTCCGCGCTTTTCGAGCTGCTGATATGAACTTGTGTACTTAGGCCACAGAAGAAGGCATTTGAAGCCCCAGAGATACTCAGCAGATTAAAGAGTAGCGGTGCTTTTCCTATGAGATATTTTCGTCCTAGATTTATATCGAGTTGCCAATCAGGCGAATATTTGACGTTAAGGGCAAAACTAATTTGCGAAATAATAATCTGGCTGAAGCCATGCTCCGAACCAAAAATTATTCGTGGCACTTCAGGATCTAAGTCATCAGGTACAGGTAAAATTTGTGGCTGAAAATATTGTCCTTTGAGTTTATCTTCAAATTCATTGGCTTTCCGCCGAATACTTAGCTGTCGTGGAAAAAAATGCTGAAGCTACTCTGTATATATCGAGGTGATTCAAGCATGAGAGATCCTCACAAAGTTTTCCACATGAAGTTTTTAACTTCCTAATTGTTATCATGCAAGTAGATTTTAGGGTTGAATTCGCTCCTCACCTTATCATCAGACGTAGAACCTGTCAATACCCAAAAATAATTCAAATGCCAGTGAAAGTGCTCGGTTCGTAGCACTTGGCGGATTCATCTCCATCGCTACAGGCTCTCAAAAAAGTGTACAGAATTAAAGTGCTATCCTCTCAAAATTCTCCGCAAAATTAAAGCCACGACTTTCCCCTCCCCTTCACTTTTCAGGCAGGATAGCCTGTCGCAACCCACACTTTCGGCTGATGCGCCTACATCTTTACGATTGCAACCTACCCTCAAACCCGATCCAACGCCTGGCGCACATCCGCAATCAAATCGTCGGTATCCTCAATCCCGATGCAAAAGCGCACCAGTTGATCGCGAATGCCCAATGTTTGGCGCTCTTCGGGCGGCAGATTGGCGTAGCCCATCAGCGCCAGCGGGCTGATCAAACTCTCGACACCGCCCAGGCTGGGGCCAACGGTGGCAATCTTGAGCGCGTCGATAAATTGGTAGGCCTGCTCGACATCACCCTCGATCTCAAAGCTAACAACGCCGCCAAAGCCCCGCATGGTGGCCGCGGCCAGCGCATGGTCGCGATGGCTTGCTAGCCCTGGATACCAGACGCGGCGCACTTTGGGATGGTCTTCTAAAAAGCGCGCCACGGCCAACCCGTTGGCATTATGGCGTGCCACCCGTAAGGCCAACGTCTTCATGCCACGTAAGATTAAGTAGGCCGCGTGCGGATCGACAATTGCGCCGAGCACACTGTGCGCCAGGCGCAAGGGCGTGGTCATGTCAAAACTGCCGATAATGGCGCCAGCCATCACATCGTTGTGGCCGGCCAAGTATTTGGTCACGCTGTGGATCACCAGATCTATGCCATGGTCCAAGGCGCGCAGATTGACGGGCGTGGCAAAGGTGGTATCGATCACCGTCTTGATGTCGCGAGGGCGGGCCAATGCAACCAGGCGGTCCAAGTCGATACAATGGTTGAAGGGATTGGTAGGCGATTCGGAGAAGATCACCTTGGTGTTGGGGCGGATCGCGGCTTCCAGCGCCGCGTAGTCACCATGGCGCACGACAGTCGATTCGATGCCATAGCGGGGCAAAAAATTTTTGCCAAATTGGAGCGTGCTCAGATAACACTCGTCGGTCAAGATCAGGTGATCGCCGGCAGCAAGCATCAATAACAACGTCGACGTAACCGCGGCCATGCCGCTGCTGACGAGCAGGGCATCTTGCGCACCTTCCAACGCCGCCAGTTTGGCTTCCACCGCGCGCACGGTCGGATTGCCGTAGCGGCCATATTCCTCGCGTTCCGGCTCGTCCCAAAACATGCGCTCTTCGGTAAAGCTTAGCAGCGCACTTGTATCCGCAAAGGTGTAGACCGAGGTCTGGACAATCGGCACGGTGAGGCTGTTATGGGCGCGAAAACGGGCTTCGCCGGCGTGTACTGCCGCGGTTGACAGCGCGGCATGCGACTGAGTTTTCTTCTGTTCCATCAAAATATCCTGTGCGAGTGTGATGACGCGTGTGTGCAAATGGTAATTGATGGAGGCATTATATACTAACGAGCAGCACAAGCAGTAACCTTTATTTCGTGTAAAAAGTGTACCTGCTTGGCGCTCGTTGGTATAGCAGAAAAGCCGGAGTAGGCATATCCGGCTTTTCTGCTATAAAATTTATTCAATGCGGAGTGAAAGCCTACACCCTCACTGCCAACATGACTTGTAATCTGCGGCAAAATCCTTCAATGTAATTGGCTCGCGCCCAAGCAACTGCGATAATTGATCCGTCACAAGCGCGGCTTTCCCCAGTTTGGCAGTCCCATAAATGGCGGCCATGACAATGACGAAGTTTAAAGGAATTCCCTCACGCAACTTGCATAAGATAAATGATAAAATTGACGGATTGACATAGCTTATTTGTCGGCCCAGGGTCTTGGATATAATTTGTGCCACTTCAAAATAATCCAACGCCGATTGGCCGGTTAAGGCGTACGCTTTATACAAGTGTCCCGCTTCGGTTAAACACTTGTAGGCCACCTGTGCGATATCCCGAATATCAATAAAGCTGGTTTTCCCCCTGCCCGCTGGAACGTAGATCGCTTGCCGATCCCGAATCTCCGCGGCATGAGTGGTGCTTAGGTTTTGCATGAAAAAGCTGGGCCGCAAAAAGGTATATCCCAATCCCAATCTGACAACTTCCTGCTCAATTTTGTAATGCGGAACGAATGCTAGCTTTTCTACGCCCAGTAATGACAAGAAGACGATTTGTTCGACTTTCTGTGCTTGGCATGTGTCCAGAAAAGGAAAGATATCTTGCTTCACATTGGACAGGGCTGGCGGCCGAACCAAGAATACTTTTTTAATGCCGTGGAGCGCATCTATAAATGACGCCGGATCTTGAAAGTCAAAATAACGAAGCTCAACTGAAGCAGGTAAAAATTGTTTCGCCTTTTCAACATTTCTGATCGCCGCCACAACCTTGATCTGATTTTGGTCAAACAATTTGATGAGCTCCGTGCTCACATTGCCGGTCGCACCCGTAATTAAAATTTGCCCTGACATCCGTTTACCTCTCTAATTTTGAAACCAGATCAGCAGACCCAGCAGAATCAACCAGGACGGCTTTGCGGTAGCGATTGAAGAGCTCGATGGCGAGCAGTGCGCTGACCAACAGGCCAGTTAGAAGGACGGCTTGGCCCACAAGCGGCGTTACCAAGATTAGAACAGCGCCGATTGGTAAAAGCAAGATCTGGCTACGGCGCTTGGCATGCGGCAGGCGATGCAGCGCCCAGAGGCCGAGCAGATAGATGGCAACTGGTGTTGTCACCAACGCGCCACCGACCATCTCCCCTACTTCGGCGTGATGGGTGGCCTGATCGACGGCAACAGCCAATCCGCTACCCACCGCGGCGGCGGATGCGAAGATAAACAGATGGCCATAGCCCCACACGAGGGCGGCGCGCAACGAGGTGAGCAAATCTTCACTGGGCTGATCGAAATAGAGCCACCACAGCGAGAAGACGATCAGCAGACCGCCGACAACTATCGCAGCTAAATCGGTGTTGAAGTCACCGCTTTGGATCGCCGACTGAATCGCCTGTGAGGCCGACAAGATCGACTCACCCAGCACAATGATCGTGAAGAGACCATAACGTTCGGCAATATGGCCTGGATGCCAGGCTGTGACACGTGGACGTTCAGACACGATCGGGACTAGCAGTTCGGCGATAACCATCACACCAAACCCGCTCAGCCGCCAGACAGGGGGAATGAAGAGCAAAGCGATCCAACCAATTTGGCAGGCCGTGATCCCAATCGCATAGCGGTGGGCAGTGACGCGGTGCGATGGATCTGACCGCGCGGCGCGCAACCACTGGGCCACAAGCGCCAGGCGCATCACGATATAGCCAGCGGTGACAATCGCAAAATTCTGTTCACTAAAAGCAGCCGGTACACCAACCGCCAGGATCAACGCCCCTGTCAACTGGACAAAGACGGCCAAGCGGTACGGCACGTCATCGGTATCATACGCCGACGCAAACCATGTAAAATTCATCCATGCCCACCAGATGGCAAAAAAAACCATGCAATAACTCAAAACCGATTCAGCCAGATGGTCCTCGGCCAGACCATGATGGAGACTGCTCGCCGCTTGCGCCACCGCAACCACGAATACCAGGTCGAAAAACAATTCAAGTGGTGTCGCTGCGCGGTGTTTCTCGTCTGCTCCACGCGCGCGCATTGGCACGATCCAGCGGCGCTTGCTGATCAGAGAACCCAGATGTTCGCTCATACATCCCTCTTGGGCTGGGTAGAATCATGGATAAAATTAAAACGATAACCGAACCAGACAATCAACACCGCTCCCGCCATAATCGCCATATCGGCACCATTAAAGATGCCTGTGCGCAGGTTGCCTATGCCAATGCTCATAAAATCGATGACCCGCCCTTCATGCAAAAAGCGGTCGATCAAATTTCCCATGCCACCGCCTAGATAC
>JBBRVA010000657.1:0-4978 GCA_038247295.1 Caldilineales bacterium
GAGGCTGTTAACGAACTGACCTTCGAACTAATTTGAGCCGTGTCGCCAGATTGCTGCACCACATGCGTCAACTCGTGCGCCAACAACTCCTGCCCCGCCCGCGTGCCTGGGCTGTGCTCCCCTTGGCGAAAGAAAATGTCTGAGCCGGTCGTAAAAGCCCGTGCCTGGATCGAACGGTTGAGTTGATCCGCTTGCGCATCGGTATGCACCTTGACCCGGCTGAAGTCGGCGCCAAACGCCCGCTCCATTGGCTGGCGGGTGGCGTCTGACAGCGCCTGACCGCTGCCGCGCGCCTGGTGGATGGCGCCTTCCAATGCCGGTGGGGCAGCCATGCTGCCATCCGCCCGGCGTTGGAGTTGTGGTTTCGTTTGGAGTTCTTCCTCTTCCGGCTCCTCTTGCCGCTGAAGCGTGTTGGCCAACCGCTTGGTTTGCAACTCTTCTTCCGCTTCGGGTGTTTCTTGACGTTGGATTGAATCCGCCAGCGACTTGGTCTGTAACTGCTCCTCTTCCTCGGGCATCTCTTGACGCTGGACCGTGGTGGCCAGCGCTTTGGTCTGAATCTCTTCTTCCTCTTCAGGCACTTCCTGGCGCTGGATCGAATTCTCTATCAGCTTTGTCTGTAGCTCCTCTTCATCCTCAGGCGTCGCTTGGCGCTGCACACCGTCAGCCAGTGGCTTGGTCTGGAGTTCCTCTTCCTCCTCAGGCATTTCCTGGCGCTGCGTTGTCGGTGAATTCACCTGACCCACCACCTGCGCCGCGACACGATCGGCTTCCTGCTCATATTGATCGTTCACTGGTCCCACTGTCAGCTTGGGCTGAATGGCGGGCGCTTGGCCGTAATGCACCCCAATCTTGCCAAAGCTGTGGCCCGGCTGTGCGCTATTGTCCACTTGGCTGGCCGTCGTAGGCGCTTCCGTCGTCTGCTCTGTGACCGTTTGCAGCGGCTGCGGAATTTGCAATGGGATAGGCGTACTGCTACTTTTGCCCGTTGCCAGGTCTGATGTGTAGCTGCTCATAATCTGCTCCTACCTATTCGTGGGCTGTCTGGCCGTTGCCAGCCATATTCTGATAGATCGATTGGGCCACCTGTACGCCCATCGCATCGGGCGCCATACCTGCGGCCACTTGCACGGTGGTCGCGGTCAAAGCCACGGAATCACCAACGATGCCAGGTGGCAAACCCTGTTCTGTCCATAAGCGCGTCAGTTCCTGCTCAATAATGGCGGCGACGCGCAGGCGTTGCCCGGGCGGCAGATCGGGCAGGATTAATTTTTCAATATTTAATTCCAGGTTCGCCGGTTTCATACCCACGCCCGAATCTCGGCCTCGCTTACGGGCCGTTCCAGTTTTGCATATTCGCGGCGTGCCGCGGCTAACACATGCGCCATGCCCACCGGCTCGTTCGCATCCGCGGCTAAAAAGGCGGCATGCAGGGCAATGTTACGGATGTTGCCACCGGCCACATTCAACCGCGCCAACTTGTGCATATCTAGCCCGGCCACTGGTGTGGCGGCCGGAAAGATCTGCTGCCAGATCGCCGCCCGCTGTTCGGCGTCGGGAAAGGGAAAGTGGACAATAAACCGGATGCGGCGTAAAAAAGCCGTGTCCAACGCATCCTTCAAGTTGGAGGTCAAAATCGCCAGACCGCGGTAGGCCTCCATGCGTTGCAACAGATAGCTCACCTCGATGTTGGCGTAGCGGTCGTGGCTGTCTTTGACATCGCTACGTTTGCCAAAGAGCGCATCCGCCTCGTCAAAGAGCAGGATTGCACCGCTCACCTCGGCGGCGTCGAAGACGCGCCGCAAATTCTTCTCGGTCTCGCCAATGTATTTGCTCACCACGGCGCTCAAATCAATGCGGTAGAGATCGAGCCGTAACTCCTGCGCCAACACCTCGGCGGCCATGGTTTTGCCCGTACCACTGGCCCCAGCAAAGAGTGCGCTAATGCCCAGGCCGCGTTTGCCCTTGCCGGCGAAGCCCCAGTTTTCATAGACACGGCTACGTTGGCGAACGTGCATCGCAATTTCGCGCAGGATGATGCGCTCCCGTTCCGGCAGAATCAGATCGTCCCAAGTGGCCAGTGCATCCAGGTGCTGGGCCAAGTTATCCAGTTGTGGGCGCGCCTGACTGCGACAGACTTCCCATAGGGTGTCGCCTAACAGCTGTGGTGTGGCGGGCAGACCATTGCTGTGGCTGGCGAGCCGTCCCTGCGCGCCGCGGTAAGCCGCCACAATCACCGGCAAATTCAGATCAAACTGGCCCACCAGCCGCTCGACCTGGCCGTTGAGCGCAGCGGCGCCCCCCTCTAGCGTTTCATCCAAAATGGCGTCCCACAAGGCGCGCTGTTCGGCCCCGGTGGGTTTATCCACATCCAAACTGAGCAGAGGTCGTTGCCACGGCCCTCGTCGTTCCCGGCTGGCAATTAAAAGCAGGCCGCGATTGTCCGCTTCCACCAGGCGCGCCAGCGCTGCCTCGCGTCCGGCATCGCTGCGGTCGTGCTCGTCACAGTCGAGCAGCAGGACGCGGTTGCTTAGCACCGCCTCGCGCTGCCAGAGCCGGAGCAGACGATCCAATTCGGCCGGCGCGCTGGGGATGGCCGCGACCGACATCAGGTAAAGCGTCAGCCCCAACTGCTCACACGCGGCGGCGGCAATCGCCTGTTTACTCTCGCGTTCTGGTCCACACAACTGTACCACGGGCAACGCGCGGCTGTCGCCTGTCGCCTGCCAGGTGGCTGCAATCTCTGCGGCGAGCGCGGCATGCGAGGGCGCCAATACCGCGGGCTGTGTCACCGGACGCACCAGCCCCGCCAGTTGATCATCCAGGTGGGCGATGCCGGTTAAATAATGGAGCACGCGCTCATCAATGCGCAGCGGGCTACGCGTCAGGCTCCGACTTGGCTCCACCTGGAGCAGTTGCCAATGCCGCAAGGGGGCATCTGGGGTGATAGCCGACCAATGGGCTTCCGGCAACACCGCCAAGGCCAGCGCAAAGGTGGGATAGTCGCGCTGTGCATTGCCCTGCGCCGTGGCACAGAGGGGGGCAATGGTGCTATCCAACTCCACGCCAGCGCACAAAAGCAACAGATCGCGCTCAAAGGGTGATAGGCCAAAGCAGGTGCAAAGGATGTCGAGCGCGGCCGGTTGGTCGTGGGCCATCTGTGGCAGCACTACCCACGCTTCTGGCGTGTGCGCCGCGTCAACCACCGCTTGTTCGCCGTGACGCGCCAACGTCTGGCGCACACGGCCGAGGTGGGCGAGCAGATAGGCCTGGTTCGCCTGTGACCAGCGATTCGGTTTGGTGGGCGATGCAAGATCGCGCTCGAATTCAACACTCATCGCTTGTTTATCCCCTTGCTCCACCATTTTGTTGCTCGGCAGATGCAGCATAAATATCCAACATTTCTGTGTCACGCTCTACTCGGTAACGCTGCACTGGCTCAAAGACCGTCTTGCGCACCGGATCTTCGATCTGCCACAACGTGCCGGGCGCAATGACCGTGACTGTAGCCTGCGCGGATAAAGCGAAGTTGTGATCGGCAAAAGCCTGCCGCAACCCCGTTGTCACACTGCCCTGGTCCAAATCGCTTTGCAAAGCCAAGGGGATACTGAATAAGTAGATGCCTTTCAGTTGCTTGACCGCCACATCTGGATCCGTGACCACTGGCACCAAGCGTGGCACATTTGATTCGATCAGCACCACGGCTGCTTCATAGGCAATCGAGAGCGCATAGGGCACTTGGAAAAAGACGGACCAGATCTTGGACATCTCTTCTAAATCAAGTTTTATCGGCGTCAACTGCACATGTTCAATGCGCTCTAGCTGGTGATCCAGGTCGGAAGTGGCCAGATAACCACGGCTATTGATTGCAGCTTGCACCCGCGGCAGGGGCAAGCGCGCATTGAGCTGCATCGCGCCCACCGCGCCGCCCAGCAAACGTTGCGGTTGCAATTCACTCTCCGCACCATAGAACGAGATCAGATAGTGCAAATTAAGTGGCACGAGGGGTCGATATTCCACCTTGTCTTTACCCCGGTTCTGGAGCGCGGTCGGGTCGGCTTGACGCACCACAATATCGCTGTTGCGCCAAGCGGCATTGAGCATCACCTGGTACAAATAGATGTTGATCTTTGGATCATTTTGCGCACCGTTGCTGGCTGCTTCAGGCCGCTGGGTCGTCACCGTGGCGCCTGATACCGCGCCGCTGGCCGCCTCTTGCAACAGATCTTGCAAGGTTGCCGTTACCGTAGCAATCGCTAAATGGTTGCTCATCGCGTCTCCCGTTTTGCCCGTTTCAAATATGCATCCAACGATAGCGCTGCTTGTGCAGGCTGGCGTTGCGCAATGATTGGTTTGGGTGCTTCTGGCGTTGTGCGCACTTCCACCCGGCCGATTGTCACGCGGATCGTGGGCAGCGGTTGCGTCATCGTCTGCGCCTTTGCTGGCGAACTTGGCGTATAAGGCTCTTCCCGCGGCCGAATCCCCGCTACGGGTGCGTGTACCGGCGCAAGCGTTGGTGGCAAGTCGCTCAATGGATCCGCTTTATCGAGCGCAGGCAACCCAAGTTCATGTTGGCGTGCTAACAAGCGCGCTGTGGACTGGAGCACCGTGGTACTGGGCGCCAACGAACTGATCAGCCGTTCGTTCTCGGCCCGCAACAACAAGGATGACTGACCACTTCCACGCTCTGTTCTGCCCGCCACCGAAGATGGCGTGTCTGGCGTCGCTGGGCTGGGCGTGGCCACCGGTGCAAGCGCGGGACGCATGGATCTGCTGATCTGATCGACGGCGGCCAATGGCTGCACTACATCGGCTATCCGTGTGATGGCTGGATAAGCCTGATCTGCCTGCGTCACTGCGCTTGGTAAATCCGGCTCGGCTCTGCCCATTGACCCAGGTGTTTTGCCCGGCTGATTCGCTAACGTGGGTTGCACCGTTGCCACAGGCGTTGAATGTGTTGGTTCGGTGCGCGGTGCGC
>JBBRVA010000658.1:0-4966 GCA_038247295.1 Caldilineales bacterium
ACCAACCTGGTCGGTCCAGATCGCTTGCAGATTGTTGACCATCGTATTGTTAAACTCTTCGGTGCGTGCATTGGCCGGGAAGAACCACGGGCGTGGGCCTTCGGGGTAGGCGGCGCGGATGGTGCCATAGATGTGGCTGAACCCGTTTAGCTTGGCATCGTCCCACACATCATCGCGCGGGCCGGGGCTACCAGCGCCGCCAAAGACATGCTCAACACCGTCTTCTTTGGTAGAGAAGAAGTCTAGCACCTTGAAGGTCTCGTTGGGGTGCTTTTCCGAAGCCGGCGGTGTCATACAAAAGCCGGCGCCGGAGACCTGCGAACCACGGTCACCGCCTGGACCAAAGGGCGCGGCGGTCACATCCCATTCAAAGGCCCAATCGGTAACTTTGCTAAACTCGGCCACCAAGCCCGGCGTCGTGTTGAAGGCCCCGACTTTACCGGCCACAAAGTTCTCGCGGATCTGATCACCGCAGATACAGGGATCTACCTGCTCGGTGGCTTTCAGATCATAGATCCAACGTAGGGCCTGGATCGATTTCTCTTCGCCCAACAAACATTTGGTGCCGTCTTCGCTTAACACCTCACCACCAAACATGCGCACAGAGGATGGCGTATGTTCCGAACCTTGGGTAGAGCGGAAACCCCAGGTGTCTGGGGCCTTGGTAATTGCCTTGGCACCGGTGACCAGATCATCCGTTGTCCACTCTGGGTTGGGCAAGGCGGCGCCCGCCGCTTCGTAGAGATTTTTGTTGAAGTAATAGACGATCGTGCCAAAGTGGCCGTGATTCGGAATGCCGTACAGTTTGCCATCGACGGTCAGCGCCTGCATAATCGCCGGCCAGAAGACCGATTTGTCGAAACCGGTGGAGGCAACGATATCATCGTGAGGGGCGACAACGCCTTTCTTCACATGCTCGGTCACGCTGTTCAAATAGGTCCAGACGATGTCACCTAGGTTGCCGCCGGCGGCCAGGGCGTAAATCTTGGCGAACATCTCAGCCCCATCCAACTCGTCGACCTGAAGTTTAATGCCAGGGTTTTGCTCTTCGAACAAGGCCACGCGTGACTTGTGCCAGTCGGCATGCGAACCAAGCCGTGAGTGAAAGACGATGGTGGTGCCTTCGGCAGCGGGGGCCGCGGCGTCACCACCGGCTGGGGCCGCGGCTGGTCCAGCGGCCGGGGCGGCACAGGCCGCCAACAGCGCGCTAGTGGCGACAGCCGAAGAGCCAATCAGAAAGCGGCGACGACTTAATTTGTTATCCAACATGAACTGTTCTCCTTTGTTGATACGAAAGATATGGGAAGGCTGTAGTTCGTATATTTATGATCGTAGTGCATGGTGCGTAGTGCGTGTTTCGTCCAGTGGGGAACTGTACACACTACGCACTAGGTACTACGTTGTACGCATTACCCTTTAATGCCCGACATGACAATACCACGCACAAAATAGCGTTGGGCAACGAAAAACAAGAGAATGATCGGTGCCGTCATCATCATACCCGCCGCCATCAGCAGGTTTTCGCGTGGCTCCATCGAGTCGATGTTGCTGGCAATGGTTTGGAAGTATTTGATGCCAATGCCGATGGTAAACAATTCTTTGGTGTTCAAGATAATGTAGGGGAAGAGAAAGGCATTCCAATCGGCAATAAAGGTGATAATGGCGGCCGTGACCAAGGCTGGAATGGAAAGCGGCAGGAGAATCTGTAAGAAGATGCGCAGATAGCCGGCGCCATCGATGCGCGCGGCTTCGTCAAGATCCATCGGAATGGTGAGAAAAAACTGGCGCATCATAAAGATCAGAAAGGCGCCACCGCCAAAGAAAGAAGGTACAATCAGTGGTTTATACGTATCGAGCCAACCGATCTTGTTAAAGAGCAGATAAAGCGGAATCAGCGTCACTTCGGCGGGCAACATTAGCGTGCTCAGGGTCAGGATGAAGATCAGGTTGCGGCCTGGATAGCGAAAACGTGCAAAGGAGTAACCGGTCACCGCGGCCGAAAGCACGGCGCCAAAGGTGGCTAACCCGGCAACAACCACCGAGTTCCAGAGCCAACGGGCAAAGGGAGAGAGATTAAAAACCTCGACATAGTTGTAAAAACGGGGCGTCGCCGGAAACCAGCGCGGCGGGAACATATACAACTCACTGGGCGACTTTAACGACGAAAAGAGTGTCCACGCAAACGGGATCATAAACAAGATCGACGCTGCGATCGCGATGGCATATAATAGCGCGCGACCAATCAACCGTTGGTTTTTGGCCGTTCGATCTTTAGGGCGGACGCGCAGCGCTGGGGCCGTAGTCCGCGCAATTGCTTCCTGTGCCATTAGTCGTTAACCTCCCCAGCATAGTAGACCCAACGCCGCGATGCACGAAACTGAATAAATGTGAAAATAAACATAATAAAGAAGAAGATCCAGGCCAGCGCCGAAGCATACCCCATCTCGAAATATTTGAAGGCTTTTTCGTAAATGTGCAGTGAATAAAAATGGGTGGCATAGGCTGGACCACCGGCTGTGGCCACAAAGGCTGCCGTAAAGACACGCAATGCGCCGATGATACCCAACACCATATTAAAGAAGATCGTCGGTGTGAGCAGTGGGATCGTCACATTGCGGAACTTGGCCCAGGCTGTGGCGCCGTCAATCGAAGCGGCTTCGTACAACTCTTGCGGTACACCCTGCAAACCAGCCAAGAAGATCAACATTGTGTTGCCGCCAATCGCCCCCCACATCGCCATGATGATCAAGCCGGTCATGGCCCACTGCGGATCGCGGAACCAACCGGGTGCATTGGCAATCCCCAGGCTGTTGCGAATGAAGTAGTTGATGGGGCCTACATCTGGGTTGAACATCCAGGCCCAGAGCACGGCCGAGGCCGCAATCGGTGTGAGATGGGGCAGAAAGAAAAAGGTCCGGAAAATTGACGTTCCTTTGAGTGCTTCGTTGAGCAACATGGCCGCGAGCAGGGAACCGATCAGCGAAAGCGGCACGACGATAATCGCATAACGAAAGGTTAACGTCATCGACTTCCAGAAGAGGCGGTCTTCGGTAAAAATCTCTCGAAAGTTTTTCAGTCCGGTAAACTCGGGGGTATTGACGACGTCGTAGCGCGTAAAGCTAAGATAAGCCGACGCTACCATGGGGCCGATGGTAAAACAGAGCAGGCCGATGAGCCAGGGCAAAAGAAAAAGGTACCCAGCGATGGCTTCACGCGTACGAAGCCTCAACTTTGCCGGTCCCCCGCTTATTCCCCCATTTATTGTGGGTGAGCTTACGCCCATAGATTTTCTCCTTTCAGATGTCACACCGGTTAACACCCGAACAAGTAAGGCGAACTATCAGTGTAGATAATATGGTATGTGTAAAAAATTAGGCTCATCTGGGCAAAGTGGGCAAACCGGTCTTTTGACTTTGTACAAATATGTGTTTGCAGACTTGCGGCTGATGAACGAAAACTTAAAGTGGCGTCAACAAATCGGGAGCTAATTTACAGTGATCAGTGATACAAGGAGTATACATGGCGCGAATCGATGTGTCAAGCCGGTTTTTTATTCTTATCAACCTGGTTTAGCTGCGCTGTGTCAATTGCCATTCACGGCCTGGTAAATCAACGCGGAAAACATCGATATTGCCCCGATCTGCTACCGTGACATAGGCCGTGCATCCATCCGGTCCGCCAAAGGCAATGTTTGTACACTTCGCCCCACCAAGCTCAATCTCTACTAATACTTCCCCTTGCGGTGACACCTTGGCGACTGTGCCCTTGCCCCAACGCGTGACATAAAGATTGCCTGCCACATCACAGCGCATCCCATCCATCGCAAAATCCGGAAATTGGATTACCAGGCGCTTGTTGCTTAACACGCCATTGGGTGCCAGATCGTACGCCCAGATATTGCGCTGTACGGTTTCATTGACATAGAGCGTTTGTTCGTCTGGGCTTACCTCAATGCCATTGGTTGTACCCATCCCCGTCTCCAGCAACGTTATCTTCCTATCAGTATCGATGCGCCAGATCTGCCCCCAACCACCGCCCCAGTTAGGGTCGCTGGCAAAAATAGTGTCATCGGCGGCAATCGCCAGGTCATTCGGCTGATTCATCGTCGGCTCGTACGCATAGCCGGAGAGCGCCGCGTTGCGTTCGGCTAATGTAGTCGCCTGCATACACGCCTGCATATCCACATGTAGCACATTGTGGTTGGTGTAATCCGCAATTAGCATGTCGCCGGCTCGATTAAAGCGGATGCCATTGCCACAACTGCCGTCGGGTAATTCTAAAAAAAGCGAGCATTCGCCCTGCGGTGTTACCTTGCCAATGGTGTGTTGGCGTGCAAAATTGACGGCATACAGGTTGCCCATCCGGTCACAGCCTGGCCCTTCAATGCCATCTGTGAAACCATTTGTTGGCGTCCATTCTTGGCGGATAAAAAGTTCATCACCCATCTTTCACCTCTCAAGTTACAGCAAAAAGTCATGAATGGCAATTTTTAATTATATACGATCTGGATAGTTCTATGGTACTAGGCAATTATAAGTGCTTATGCTGATTAATTTGAATAATTTTTGGGATATACTATGGGCGACCATACAAGAACTATCATTTTTAACTTGTATTTTGTCGCAAAAATAAAATGCGCCGTACCTTCATCAAACTCCTCATCGACAGGCGTTGTCTACGTTAACAACCGAGCAAAATTCAACCCATATTCTGTTCGGTAAACTATTGCATACATCAACTGTCTGGTATACTGATGAATCGAAAAATTGTTACATTTCTCTTTTTATTTTCCATTCTGCTCTCTTTTTTGCCGCGCCTTGGTCTCTGGTCCACGAGTGTTTCACTGGCTACCTCTTCTGCTATGCCAACCTTTGCCTTTACACCTACGCTGGCCAAAGTAGACAGCATCACAGACGACAAAGGGCTCGGCTACCCCGACAGCCGCAAGATTGCTCGCGACAGCCAA
>JBBRVA010000659.1:0-4962 GCA_038247295.1 Caldilineales bacterium
CTGCGAAACATCACCCCTTGTTGCAAAACGGCCAGCGTTAATGGAATGACCAGCGTCCAAGCCCAGCGCAAACGGGTTTGTTTGAAAAGTAGCCAATCAAGGGTGGCGGCGCTAAACGGTGCCAGCATAATGGTTGCTCCCAAAATAAATTTATATTCCAGGCTGCGCACGTTGAAAAGCACATACATCATCAATAAACCAACGCCGGTGGCTGCCAGCAAAAGGACTGGCGCATTGCGTCGCCATAGCCACAGCCCAATAAAAGGGAGTGCGACCAAACCCAAGGGAACAAAGGCACTTATGACTTGCAAACTCTTGGCGAACATTTCTGATCGCGTGGACAACTGCACCAATGCTGCCGAATGCGCCTGCGTGATAAAACGTGCAAAGGCCAGAAATATCGTTATGCTGATCGCTATGCCTAGTGCTGTCAACAAGATTGAGCGCCAGGAGTAGATTGGCAGTTCAAGCGGCAACTTGATCACCATCAACCCAAGCATGCCGCCTGTCAACAGACAGCCAATTGGAAAGAGCACCGGATAGATTAATCCTAATGCCGTCAAGAGGGCAGTGACAATCACGGGTAGCCAGCGAACTTTGGTGCGCAGTGCAACCACGCAGACCAATGCTAAGCCAAGCACAAGCGCAAAGGCAAAGGGCATGGTTTCAAAGCCCAGATATTTGCTTAAAAATGGCGTATAGCGAATGTCGCCTAGATAGTCGCGCCAGCGATAGGTGTCACCAGCCCACAGCCAGGCCCCCGCTCCAATCACATTCGTGCCAAGAAACATCAAGCCGACACCCAGCAGAGCGGCCGAGCTTTGCAAGCCCAGCCCTCGTTTGGCCAGCTCATAGGCCAAAATGAACGCAATGAGTAGCCAGATTAGGTTGCTGATCGCATAGGTGATAGTCGGCGGTAGATTTGTGGCCCAGCCCACCACACCCCAGTAGACATGCCCGATCCAACCATAGGCGAGCGTCAGCCCAGCCAATTCCGGCTCTTCTGGTGCGATCGTATGGCGCGTAAAGGCATAAACAATGTCACTGTGCCATAACGCGTGCCAAGCAAAGGGGCGGTAATTCTGAATGATAGTCCAGGGTACGACCAGATAACCAGCCAGTAGCGTAAAAAGCAGCGATCCTACTGCGCCGGTTGGCGACAAGTGCCAAGCTGATGGCCAGGTTATCAACGGCCAACGCAATGTGCGCACAATGAAAATAAGACTGGGTAGATTGATCAGGATCGCCAGCAGCGCGGCCGTCTCGAAGCTTAGGCCAAAAAAACGCAGCGCTATAAATTGCGCGCCTAGGATCGCTGGCGAAAGCGCTGCCGCCAGTGCCAACCGGGCTTTCCAACTGAACTCACTCAGTGGTAGACCGAAGGTTAGCCAAGCACCAGGTAAGATTGTTACAAGGCAAAAAATAAGAATCGCCATTCTAATCCCCAGCCCCATTGAGCGCCAGTCGGTGAAAAGCCACTTTGGCGTCCAGGTCTACCAACCCCTGTGCGCCATCCGCACTTTTTACCCAAAATCCCATCGCCCGTTCCAAGCGATCATAATAGTGGCTAAAATCGGTCGAGATCACATCCACGCCCAGATCATACTCCCCTTCGAGCAGAGGCAGATCTAGCTTGTATTCGACACGACAGCGTTCGCCGGCCACAAAATTTGGCGTTCGGATCTTCTTCCAGCGTGTGGTCGTGTCATAGACAATTCGTCCATCCGTCGTGCGGATCGTAAACGAAAAGATTGGCTCTTCAATATCTTTGTGAAACTTTATATCCACACCGACTGTCACACTGTCGCCCGATTGCACTACTGTGCTGGGGCGCCCATTGGCCCCCAGCAACGTGACACCTTCGATCTCGGCGTCAAAGCTCATCACCCGTTCTGCCAATCCGCCCTCGGCGGTTGTCGTTTTTAAGTCGCGGGCGGCGCGGCGCACGGCATCCGAATAAGCCACCACTGCTTCGGCAGCGCTGCCCTGAAAGATATTTTTGCCGCGGTACATCACCAATCCGCGGTCGCACACCCGGCGTACCGCATCCATGTCGTGCGAAACAAAAATAAGGGCGGTGCCTTTGGCGCGCAACTCATCCATGCGTGCATGACAGCGTTGCTGGAAAGAATAATCACCCACCGCCAGCACTTCATCTACGATCAGCACGTCCGGATCGACGTGAGCAGCGATCGAAAAGCCCAGCCGTGCGTACATGCCAGAGGAATAACGCTTGACCGGTGTATCCAAAAAATTGCCGATGCCAGCAAATTCGACAATTTGATCAAAGCGGTTACGAATATCGGCCCGACGCATGCCTAAAATTGTACCGTTGAGAAAAATGTTTTCGCGACCCGTTAAATCAGGGTGAAAGCCAGCCCCCAATTCGATCAAAGCCGAGTAGCGGCCTTGAATATTGATCTGACCGCTGGTTGGGTAGGTGACACCGGAGAGCAGTTTGAGAATGGTCGTCTTGCCGGCGCCATTGGGGCCAATAATGCCTAACGCCTCACCCGGTTCCAAGGCAAAGCTGACATTGTCCACCGCCATATGGTAATTCTCGGCGCGCCCGCCGCTGAAACGGCCTAATGCCTCGCGAATGCTCGGTAGCCACTGACCAATACGGTATTTTTTGATAACCTGTTCAAATTGAATCGAAGGAGCCATGTACATTCCTTGTGTCAGTAGACGGTAGACGGTAGTCGGTAGACGGTAAACGGTAGTGATAGATAGACAAGCATATTTCTCTATACAACATCGGCGAATTGAAACTCGACTTTTTTGAAGAAATAGTAACCGGCAACAAGCACGATGATGGCGATACAGGCAGTCGTGATCAAGTAATTGCCCGGCGCCTGTTGCGCCAATAAAACAGCGCGATAGGACTCGATCACACCGGCCATTGGGTTGATAAAATAGTAAGGTCGCAGCCATTCTGGTACTTTTGTCACTGGGTAGATAATGGGCGATGCATAGAGCCAAAGCTGTAACCCAAGCACGATCAAATGTTTTACATCGCGATAAAAGACGTTGAGCGCCGCGCCGATTAACCCCAACCCCAAGGCCAACGCCATCTGTACCACTAGAATGATCGGCAAATAGAGGAGCGCTGGGGTAAGAAATGGAATCCGAAAGTAAAGCATCAGCAAAATGAGTAGTCCAACCGCAATGCCAAAATCCAGCACCCGCGCCAACAAGGCTGCTAAAGGCAAGATTTCGCGCGGAAAATAAATTTTGCTTACCAGATTCATATTGCCGACCAACGAGTCCACCATATCTGCGATCGAAGTTGTGAAAAGCGTCCAGGGCACCATTGCCACATAGGAAAAGACAATATAAGGGATGCCGCCCGTGTCGATCGGGACAAAGTAGGTAAAGACCAAGCTAAAAATGATGGTCGATGCGGTGGGTTGCAAGATGGCCCAGAGTCCACCGAGCACCGATTGTTTATAACGGGCACGAATTGTGCGCAATGTCCAAGCCACCAGTAGATCGCGATGGGCTAACAGGTGTTGAAACCGACTGCGCGCTGGCGGGCTGGTTATTTCAGCTACGGTCATTGAAAAATGCCTCCATTTGTTGCTTGAAGCGTTCGATGTTCCAGTCGTTGATAGCACAGCGGCGTAATTGAAAAACATCGTCACCTTGTTGCACTGTGCCATTCACTGTCGTGCAAGCCGCCTTGTAACCAGCTGCATCGACGAGTTTGCGCGTCTGCTCGCTGTAGTCGCCGTTGGGGTAGGCAAACGAATGCACCTGCCGATTGATCATCTTTTCCAGACTATACCGGCTGCCAACAATCTCGTTGAACTGGGCATCCAGCGACAAGGTGGGCAAGATCGGATGGGTAATCGTGTGGGCGCCCAGGTCAATCAGTGGGTGACTTGCCAATTCGTTCAATTCACTGCTGGTAACGGTGCGATAAGCAGGGTGGTAGCGCCGTTGCCTATTGCTCCACTGGGCCAGATGGTCCAAAATTCTGTCGTTAATATAGGTAGGCAGTGGCCGCATTAAATCCTCTAAAGCTTGATGTGTATTAAGCCGTTCTTCGAACGTGTTGGTGGACCATCTATATTCCTGCCGATTAATCTGTAATGATAAAGTGGGTGGCAACGCTAATGGCTCCAGCAGAAAATGCTTCACTTCGTCCCACCATGGCTCGTGTTCGCTGTCAACATAGCTAGTTGTCACAAAAATTGTCGCGGGTATGTTGTTGGCTTCTAACTCGGGCAGCGCACAAGTTAGATTATCGCGATAGCCATCGTCAAAAGTAACTGCTACGGCACGATTGGGCAACGACCGCTGTTGGATGCCCTCGATTAGGTCGAGCAGGTGCACAGGTTGGTAGCTCTGCCGCAGATGCCGCATATGTTGGGCAAAATTGGTGGGCGCTACCGCCAACCAATTAGGTTCGACCGATGTGTCCGATACGCGATGATACATCAAGATCAAAGCCGCTGGTGTAAATTTGCGCTTGATATAGTGAATGGTTTGTTTGACGGGCCTAATAATCATCCGAGCATTCAATAGCTTTCAACTTTCAATATATGCCCCGTTAGCGATAAATCCTGGGAATATTATTTAATGGCAGTTATAATCTGTCATCCATCGTCTGGGGCTACGGTTTGCTGTCAGATAGCATCCGAATAAACCATCCGGATATCCCAATTCGTCAGGTCTAGGGCGTCACGATCTGCCAATGTCCAACTGGCGGATCCCCGTTCTGCTTGTAAGGCGTAGATCATCAATCGTTCACCACGTACGTCGCGAATGGCGCTGCCCGTGCGGTTGCGAAAGGCAAAGCCGGCCTCGGTTAAGCTGGATTTCATACTTTCTGGCAGCGTGGCCGACCAGATTTCCAGCTCTTTGAAGTCGCCCCAAGCCAAAGCCGCTTGCAACAAGGCCTTGGCGATACTTTTGTCACTTGCTTCCCAATCGACAATATTGACCCACGCTGTATCA
>JBBRVA010000660.1:0-4950 GCA_038247295.1 Caldilineales bacterium
GAGACGCTTGCTCCGCGTTTCGAGCCGCCTTATGCTTGGTATATCCGCATCCCTGATCTGGTCGCCTTTATCCGCTACATCGCGCCGGTATTAGAAGATCGACTGGCCACTTCGGTGCTAGCAGGGCAGACGGGTGAACTCAAACTGGATCTCTATCGCAGCGGGCTCCGTCTGCAATTTGCAGATGGGAAGCTGGTCGAGGTAGGACCCTGGCGTGCGCCCACATACGGTGACAACGCGGGCGCGGGCTGTCCACCGCTGATTTTGCTCCAACTGTTGCTGGGCTATCGCAGCCTAGACGCATTGAAAGCCATCTATCCCGATGTCTGGGCGAATCAAGAAGCATATTTATTACTTAATACGCTCTTTCCAGCCTTGCCATCCAATGTGATTGAACTGGGCTAGGCTGGCCAGTTTTGAGCAAAGAGGGGCGCACTTTATGAAACTGAACCATATAAATTGTAGCCGATAGAGCAAATTTTTAGACGACAAGGTTGATTACATGCTGCATGCATTGCCAGAAAGTTTCGTGCGTACGATTACAGGACTCTTTGAAGATCGTGGCGTTGCCTGGTTAGAACAGTTACCTACCCTAATCGCCGAGTGTGAAGCGCGCTGGTCACTGCGGGTAGGGGCGCCTTTCGTACTGTCGTACAATTACGTGGCACCGGCGACCCGCGCCGATGGCACGGAGATTGTGCTAAAGCTGGGTGTGCCAAACCCGGAAATGCGCAGTGAGATCGAGGCACTGCGCATCTATAACGGACGCGGCATCGCCCAAATGTTTTACGGTAATAGCGATGAAGGCATCCTCCTGCTCGAACGGTTACGGCCAGGCAGCATGTTATCCGAGCTTGAGGATGACGAAGCAGCCACTGCCATCGCCGCCAGTGTGATGCGCCAGTTATGGCAACCAGCGCCAGCGGAACACCAATTTCCGACCATCGCCAAGTGGGCGCAAGGATTGGATCGGCTGCGGGTACAGTTTGAGGGCGGCAGCGGTCCTTTTCCAGCCAAGTTGGTCGAGCAAGCGGAAGTGCTCTTTGCCGAGTTAATCGCCTCGATGGGGGAACCCGTGCTCCTGCACGGCGATCTACACCATTTCAACATCTTAACCGCCGAGCGCGAGCCGTGGCTGGCCATCGACCCCAAAGGGATCGTCGGCGAGCCGGCCTATGAGGTGGGCGCGCTGTTGCGCAACCCGAACCAGGAAATTGCGACCAACCCGAAAATTCTGGCGCGCCGCATCGACCAATTGAGCGCTGAGTTAACCATCGACCGCGCTCGCATCATCGGTTGGGGATTGGCACAGGCGGTGCTGTCCAGTTGGTGGGATTATGAAGATCTCGGCTATGGCTGGGAGCCGATGATCGAGTTGGCAGCGCGCTTTGACCAGTTACAATAATCCATTATGGCTGGTGCGTACTCGGCGGCGGGCGTCAATGGCAACAGCGTCCGCTTACAATAAAAAACCTGGCTGGTCTTTATGACCAGCCAGGTTTAGATCAATTCACGCCCAGCACGTTGGACAGCCTACTCGTAGCGCAGCGCTTCGGCTGGATAAATTCGCGCCGCCTGGTAGGCGGGCAAAATCGTCGTGAGCAATGAAAAGCCATAGGCAAGCAACAGGATGACACCGATTTGCAGCCAGGGCAGGGCGAAATTGGTGTCCGGCGTCAGATCGGTAAAGAAGATGGCGACCATGTTTTGGCCCAGGATCAACCCGGCGACGGCGCCGATCAGAATGCCGGTGATGGCAATAAAGCTCGATTCGAGCAGAAACGAGAAGGCGACCATACGTGCTTGATAGCCAATCGCGCGCAGCATGCCCACTTGCTGGCGGCGCTCTACTACCGTCCGGCTGCTGATCACACCCAGTGCGGCAATGCCGACCAAGAGACCTAAGGCCATAAAACCCTGGAACAGTTGCAAGATACCGCGTGTTACGCTTTGGCCGGCGGCGAAACTTTCCGCCATGATTGTGGCATCCAACCCACTGCTCAGGAAAGCACGTTCTAACTCACGCGCCACCGTCTGCACATCAGCCCCTTCTGCCACTTTCACATAAAAACTATCGGGGTTAACCGGTTCGCTGCTTAGTCGCTGTAAGGCTGGCAAACTCATCTGCACGCGCCCCCCCGCCAATGTGCTATCATCATCGAGCACGCCAATGATTTGGACACGGTGCGTGAGCACATCGGCGCCTGTTGTGTCGGTCCCCTGCATTTCTAGGAAGACTTCGGGTAACGTTGCAGCGGCCAACGTAAAACTATTGAGGCGCAATGGCCGGCGACCGCCCCCCTCATCGTCAAAATTATCGGGGTCAAAACTGTCGGCGTCAGGGGTGTTGGTATCCGCCGTTTCGACACGCGCCATAATATCGGGCGTAACAATCGCGACATCATCGCGCTCGCGCAGCGCCTGCCAGATCGCGGCGTCATCCGCATAGCCGGGGGCGCGCAGTTGGAAGTGGTAGACTTGTTCTGCCTGTTGCAGATAACCAGGATTAACACCGACCACCTTGACACGACCCCACTCCATCCCTGCGGAGGGTGTGACCACCTCGCGCGCCTGCACGTTTTGCGGCACCGCGGCGCCGACCACCGCGACACCGCTCAGGTCATACTCGGTCTGTGCGGCGATGCGCGCTTCCAAGTCGGTGATCGGATCGAAGAAGCTGAGCAAGGTTGGCGAGGTCTCGATCTCAAAGCCGGCGCTCTCCTTGGCGTCCAATACGATCAAACTTTGCGTCGCCTCGATCACGACGGCCATAATCACGACGGTGCAGATGATCATCGCAAACATGACCATCGCCATGCCGGTGCGGAAACGGGCGCTGAGGGGGTAGGCAATCGCCGTCTTGAGCACCGGCGTCAGCGCACCGATGCCACCCAGCAAGCGGCTGAAGAACCAACTGAGCGCATCGGCGTTGAACATCACCGTCATAATCGCGCCTAGGATGATCATCGGCGCACGCAGGGCAAAGGCGACGAGGAAGAGCGGACTGTTCTGGTCCAGAATCGAAGAGGAGCGGCCCAAGATTGTATCCCACGGCAGCGCCCAGGTGATGAGTAGGCCCAGGCCGATTACCGTGTAGACTAGACGCTGCACCGGTTCGGCACGCAGGCGCGTCCGGTCCAGCAAGCGCCCGACCAAAATCATCCCACCGGCCAAAATCAAACTGACGCCCATCAGGATATTGGTCTGCCCATCGCCCCATGTCACAAAGAAAAGGTAGATGCCACCCGCCGCAAGCAACGGCCCCAGCAGCCAGCGCCAAATCTTGGTGAGCAGGGAGCGGGTTTTCGCGTTCGCTTCTTCGGGCAGACCACGAATGGCGCTGACAATATTGAGCCGGCTGACCCGGTACGAGGCTACCGTGACGACAATAAAGGTGAGCAACACACCCAGGCAGTAAGCGATGATAATCGACGACGGTTGCACATGGAAGTAGAAGCGGAAGATCGCGCTGGATACGCCCAGTTGGCTGCTCACATCGTTGAAGATACCGCCGATAAAGCCGACCATCAAGTAGGAGATGCCCAACCCAAGCGCCACCCCCAACGCGGCCGCGGCCAGATCGTAGAGCACGCCTTCCGTGACAAACATCTGCACCAGGTGGCTGCGCTGCACGCCGATCGCGCGCGCCATGCCCATTTCGCTGCGCCGTTCGGCGGCCAACATCACAAAGATCAAAAAGATCAACATCACGCCGGCCAAGATCGAGAAGATGCCAAACAAGGAGAAGATCGACGAAAAGACGGTGCCGCCCACATTGGCCACCTGCACCACAGTAGCCTTATTTAACGGATCCGGCACATCAAACTGGTTCAGCGCGCTAAGGGCACTTTCTAATTCAGCCGCATCGGCAACCGGCAAGCGTTGCTCGGTCAACCAACTGCGGACATCGGTGTTGGCGAGCAGGGTGCGCAGATCGTCACTTGTACCGGTCTGGTCCAACGCCGCCGGCAACGAGCGAATCGATTCGGCATATTCTTGCATGCCGGCAAAACTTTGTACCAAGGCGGCGATGATCGGTGGGGCATCAATGTCCTCTTCGATCTGTTCCTGAATTTGTGCCGCTTGGATGTCGATCACCTTGCGCACAGCTGGCCGGCGTAGAATCTCCACCACGCGCTGCACGGCATCCGGGTCGAGCGCCAGCACCTTCAAGCGCTGGCTGACGGCTTCGGTGTGGACCATACCACCCAAGTCATCGCCCAGGTTGGAGACGAGCACATTGTTGACCTTGTCATTCATAAAGAAGAGCTGCTGCGCTTCGTCCAGCCGCATCATCACCACTGGCAGCACCGCGCCCAGTGGCCCAGCCTCGGCCACGATCCCCTTGACGCGGAAGGGGATCGGAATCGGCCCAACGTAGATTTCCAACACATCGCCGACGCGTGCGTCGAGTCGATCGGCGCCCAGTGCGCTTAAGTAAACATCGCCCTGGCGCAATTGCAAGCCAAATTGAGCCAGTACACGGTCGAGTTCGGTGCCGAGCGTATTGAGGTTGAGCGCCCCCAGCAGATTATTCGTCACCGTCTGCACCGCCGAGGTGTCGATGCCAATGTCATCCAGCCCAACTGTTGTTGTGTTGACGCCAATCGAGGCCAAGGTGGAGGTAGTGATGCCCAATGCAGAGAGGCTCAACGAGCGCGTAATGCCCTGTTGTTCGAGCAAGGTCGTGTCGATGCCCAGGCTGCGCACGGTCGTAATCGGGATGCTGATGTCGGCCAAATCTAACCCTTGATCGGCGGCGCCACTGGCCGCACCAGCGGTCAAAGCCGCACCAACCGCGGCCGTAGTCAGCGCCGCGTCCGAGATGCTGAAATTATCACCCAATAAATTGGCCCCGGTGCTTTGCGCTAGCGCAAACAAGTTCGACGCCTGTTTGAAGATGTTGCCAACCCCTGGCTGCAAACTTTCCATCTGCACTGGCTCGCCCTC
>JBBRVA010000661.1:0-4942 GCA_038247295.1 Caldilineales bacterium
GGGCGGGTTGAAACCCGCGGCTGAAACCAGGAAGTCGCGCCCAGGGGGCTACCCGGCGACTCGTTTTTAGTGCCCTCAGGCACTTCCTGGACTTGTCAGCAGGCCATTTCAATGGCCCAGCCCAAAGTGTCGGGTCGCTAGTAAAGTCATCACTCAATATTACTCAGGCAATTTTTCCAACGTGGTCAGCAGATCTCTGGCTGCCTGCAAATCTGGCGTCGCAAATCCTTCCTGAAACCAGCTATAAATGGCCGCTAAATCGGCGCGGGCATCTGCCCCTTTACCCTGGGCTTGCCAAAGCCGGCTCAAACTGACAGTAGTGCGCAACTCCCACAAATGGGCTTTTTGTTGGCGCGCAATCTGGATCGCCGTCTGCCACGCCGCTGCCGCCGCACTGTGGGCGCCCGTCTGGTGCAAGAGCTCCCCATGCAGGCGATGCAACTCGGCTTCGCACCAACGATCCGCGGTGCGTTCAAGCAAGCTGAACGCTTCCGCCATCGTTGCCAGCCCCCGCTCTGGTTGACCAGCCCGGCCTTGCGCGTCAGCTAGCAGCGCGGCATAGTAAGCTGCACCTAGCTCGGCGCCACTGCGCCGGTAGAGGGCCAAATATTGCTCCATCTCGACTAACCCAGCTTGCATCTCACCTAACCACGTGCGCGCCCAGCCGCGTAAAAAAGTTGCCATCAATAACCAGAGGGTAAAGCCATGTTGCTGTGCCACCATCATGGCCGCTTCGGCTTGCGTACGACAGGCCGCGGCCTGGCCCGAAAATTGATAGTGGGCGGCGGCGTAGGTGAGCGCTACCACCTGGCTATAGGGATGGGCGAGATCACGCGCCAGATCCAGCGCGGCCTGCACGCGCGCTTGGGCCTGATCTGGATAGCCAAGACACCAGAGCGTCCATGCCACGCGCGTCAAGCAGACGACGCCTGGATCCTGGCCGTAGATCAGCGCGTGGTTGCGATGTTCGACCCGATCATACAGCGCGATGCCTTCCTCCAAGTAGCGGCGGGCGGCGACGAGCGCACCGCGATGAAATGAATAGGCGCCGACTGAGTTGTACGCTTCGACCAGCAGGCTGGGCTCTTCGGCGCGCTGTGCAATCTCTAACAATTGCTGGCCAGCCTCCAACCCGCGTGCCAAGTTGGGCTGCACCAGATAAAAACGCCCTAATCCCCATAACACCTGGAAGCGCTGTGGGATATCGCCCATCTGTTGGCAGATCTCCCACGCCCGGTTAAAAGCCTGTTCGACCTCTGGCGCCGCATAGCCTTTGGTGGTAAGCAACAGCGGGCCAATCGCCACCTGCAACGCCAATTCTAACCCGGCCCGCTCTGGACCTTCCGGCAGCAGTGGCAGCAGCGCCAGCGCCTGATTTAGATGGGCAATTGCTACTTGCAATGCCGAGAGGCGATGCGCAACCGCGGCAGCGCGCCGGTAATAGACAATCGCCTGCGCCGGTTGGCCAGCGCGCGCATAGTGCGTGGCGATCTGGTCGCTAACACTGTCTAGCTGGCTGGCGCGTAAACTTTCCAATGCCGCAGCAATGCGCCGATGGAGATGGCGCCGCCGGATCGGGCTGAGACTGTTATAGGCCACTTCGCGCAATTTGTCGTGGCTAAAATCATATATATCGGCGCCCGCCACACCGCCCATCCGTTGATCACTTTGCTCGCGAATGATCTGTTGTTGCCACAACTCATCCAACCCACGAACCAGGGTATCCTCGTCGCAGTCGCTGGCCTGGGTCAACACATCCAAGACAAAGGCGCGGCCAATCACGGCGGCTACGCAAGCGAGATCGAAAGCGCGCGGCGACAGCCGATCGAGTCGGGCTTTGATCACCGCCTGGACTTTGCCGGGGAGGGGGGCCGAGACGGAGGGTGGTAGGGGCGGAGGGGGGCTTGTCGTTTCTACTCCTCCATTTCCCCACTCCCCTACGCCCCTACCCGCTTCGGCGCGTACGGTTTCGACCACGAAAAGCGGATTGCCCTCGGTATTTGCGTAAAGATGCGCAGCCAACGCCGGGCTAATTTCCTGGCCTAGCAGGCTGGTCGCCAGCCGGGTGGTCTCTTGTGGATCCAGGCGCGCCAACTCGATCTCGATCAGTTGGTTGGCATAACGCAGATGGCCTAAAAATGGCGTCAGCGCATGCTCAGTGGTTATTTCTTCCTGGCGCAGGGTGGCAACGATCAAGAGGCGCGCTTTGGGATTGAAGCGCAGCAAAAAGTGTAACCATTCAAGTGTATCAATGTCACACCATTGCACATCGTCTAAAACGAGCAGCAAAGGGTCGCTGCGCTGGAAGATAAAACGGGCCAGGGCTTCAAAGAGGCGTTGGCGTTGCCATGCCTCGGTCAGCGGTGCTGGCGCCGCGGTTTGGGGTTGGTCGATCCAGAGTTCGGGCGCCAGGCGCGCCACTTCGCCCAGCCAGAGTTTATCGAGTGTCTGTACGGTGCGGCGAAAGGTAGGGGCGCGTAGCCATTCTTGCACAGGGGCATAGGCCAGGCGTCCACCGACTGCATAACAGGTGGCCGTGGCGGTGGCAATGCCTTGGCGATTGGCCCATTCGACCAACTCTTCTACCAGGCGCGTCTTGCCGATGCCCGCTTCTCCGCGCACCAATGCAAAGCTGGGCTGGCCACGCTGTGCTTTGCGCCATGCTTCTTGCAACTGCGCCCACGCCTGGGTCCGGCCGATCAGCGTGGTCGTGCTGCGGACGGCTGCGGCGGGGGCGGGCGATTCCAGATGCAACAAGTGTTCATAAATTGTGTGCGTCGTCGGGCTGGGTTCTACGCCCAATTCATTGAGCAACGCGGTGGTGCAGGTGTGATAGACGCGCAAGGCGGCTGCCCGATCGCCAGCCGTAGCATACAATTGCATCAAGCGGCCATAGGTGGCTTCGCGCAACGGATCGTGCTGAAGCAGGCACTGGGCATAGTTGATGGCGGCGGGGTAATCGCGCTCACTTTCCAACCATGTAATCAGTTGCTCTAGGGTGCTGGCATAGGTCTGTTGCCAGCGCTCGCGTTCTGGCATAATCCAATCATCGTAACAGCCGGGCAGCAGGTTACCCTGGTACAGGCGGATGGCCTGTTCCAGCGCCTTACGGACAACGGTCGAATTATCGGCTTTTTGCGCGGTTTGCAGATGCTGCTCAAATTCGGCCACATCCAGGCTGAAAGGCGCATCCGGTCGCCACTGGATCGATTTGGCATCAGTTTGCAAGAAGCGATCGGCGTCTGGCAAGGTGTTACGCAACTGATGCAGCGCGTTGCGCAGATTCGTGCGCGCCTGTGCATCGTTGGAATCTGGCCAGAAACGAAAAGCCAATTGCTGGCGCGCCTGTGGGGCGGCACGGTGTAAGAGTAAATAGGCCAACAAGGATTGCAGCCGGGCCGTGTTGATTGCGGTTACCGGTTTGTCGCCGGCGAGCAGGCGAAATTCGCCAAAGAGTTGAATGGTTAACAATTGCTTATCGCTCACTCCAAGCCGCCCGCGTCTTTGCATTGAGCAGCAAATAGTAAATAGCTAACAATCCACTATAGATAAGAACAGCCGTATAAACAGTCAAGCTATTGAATAGATCCTGATAAAGTGCCGGATCTGCCTCCGGATTCAGAGCTGGGTTGATGGTCGAAAAACGCCGGATAAATGGCCCGATCAAGACAAGATCGTAGGCTAGGAAACTCCAAAGTTGGGCGCGGGCATATTGCCAACGCGGGTTGAGCAAGGCGTAGAGAAAATAGAAGGCATCCCCCAAAAACATCCAGCCGAAGACAACCGATGAATCGGGGTTTAAGGGCCAGGGGAAAATCCGTGGCGTCTTCAAAATCAGCGCGGTGCCGACCGCCACCAGGACAACAATAAAAACGGCAAAGGAAATGCGCACCGGCCAGGGTGTTGGCCGTGGATCGCGAATCGGGATGCTCCGGCTCCAGAAGAAGAGCAAAATATTAAAGAGAACAAAGAGGCCGCAGCCAATGGCGTACTCCATCAAGTAACCGCGGTCGGGATAGCGCGCCGCCTGAAAGAAATAGATCGCCAGCCCACTCATCATCACGACCAGATTGAGTGCCCCAGCCGGCAGCGCACCCAATTCACCCGAGATCCCGATCCAGATCATAGCCGCCGCAATTGCCGCCTGCATCGAAGCAATAAACAAATATGAGAGCGGACCATCTGGCCAAAGCCAGAGACTGAGCGCCCACGGCATCTGCCAGGCAAAGCCTATCGCCAGCACCAACGTTAATATTCCGCCGAGCACGAGTGTAAAACGGATAGCCTGTCGCATAGTTGATCCCTCATTGTAGATGATTTGGGTAAGGGGGTAGGGGAGCGGAGGGGCGGAGGGGAGAGAGGATTTTACGCCCCCACACCCCTCCGCCCTTACTCCCCTACCCCTCCGCTCCCCTACCCCCTTACCCGTACTTCCTGCCGGATGCCGCGTAGATCCATTTCGAAAATCAGATCTGCAATCGGTGGGTGGCTGTAATACCAATGGACGCCATGCGCCGCGGCTGCGCCAATCTGCTCCAAAATTTCTGTGCGCAAAATGGCATGGATCGGTTGGGCGGTGTAGACATCGACCGCAGTGACGTGTGACCAATCCATCTGTAACCCCAGCAAGCGCGCTGTCATCTCACCCATCACCGCACTCGCCTTTTCGCGCAAGGCATGAGCCGAGGTTTCACCAGGTCGCACCACGGCAGCGGCGGACAACTGGGCCTGATCCCGCAGATCACCCGCGCCAGCTACGACAAAAGTGGGCGGCGCCAGTGGATCGGCGCTAACGACTGTATAAGAAAAGGCATACAGGGCAGGTTCGCTTGGCGGATGCAGCGCGGGCGCAATGTTGGTGCGCGCCACAGGGTTGAGATCACCCAGTAAGATCGCCCATTCTGTTAGCAACGTCCGATACTCGGCATTGAATGCGTTAAAA
>JBBRVA010000662.1:0-4933 GCA_038247295.1 Caldilineales bacterium
AATCATTCATCCAATCCAGCCGTTTTGCGCGCAACGCTGGCAGCTTGCGCCTTTGCCTGCGCCATTTTGCAAATTTATCTACCACTCTCCCTCTCTATCTCACCAATACATGTGGGTAAAGGTAAGCCCTTCCCAGGGGAGGGCTGGGGTGGGGTGAGCTATTATGTTTATTTGGCATAGACCAGGCGGACATCATCGCCATCGAGTTCCACTTGACCAATCGGGCGACAGGGTGAACCAACGGCAATGGTATAGGGCGGAATATCACGATTGACAAACGAGCAGCTGCCGATCACTGAATGGTCGCCAATCGTCACACCTTTGGCAATTACAGTTTGGCTACCGATGTAGCAACAGTTACCAATCTGAACTGGGGCGTATTCATATTTTGCTTTGCCCCCCGACACGGCCCACTTCACTGTGTCGTGTGTATAAATGTGGACACCGGCGCTGATACTACAATGGTCGCCAATCCGTAACCCGCCCGAACCTTCGAGCATCGTGTAAGGACCAATCCAGGTCTGTTGGCCCACGCTTACATCTCCGTAGATGTAACTGTTGTGATACACACTGGTACCCTCGCCAAAGCCGAGCGACCGCGCCCGTTCCCAGCGATCAAAGAGCAACTCGTCGAAGGGCAAATCTCGCTTCCAGCGGGTGCGGACGTTGGTGCGCAGATTTTCGTAGAGCGTTTGTAATGATTTAAGCAAATTTTCTAGATCAGCCATGGTCTAAATACTTTCGACACCACCACTCAAAATTAAGCAATGACCAGATCAGCAGGCGCCGATTTTGTTTGCCATCCAAATGCTCATTGACCAAACCGTGGATCGCAGATCGATCTAAATAGGCGTAAATTCTAGCGTCACCGTTGAGCAGCATGCGGCGCACATAGTCGATACTCTCGCCTTTGAACCAACTTGCGTCCGGGGCGGAAAAGCCTTGCTTTTCGCGCTTGGTCACTTCGTCGGGAATATAGCGTTCCATGGCTTTGCGCAACAGCAGTTTGCCATCTTTGGTCTTGTTAAAATACTTAGCTGGTTTAGCGCCCGGTTCATTCTCATTCAAGCGCACTACTTCGCCCAGGTTGCCCAGCTTTAAGTTGACCGGCACCCGCATCGCAAAATCGACCAGGTCGTTATCCAAGAACGGGACGCGCGTTTCCAGGCCGTGGGCCATACTCAATTTATCTTCCATCACCAGCAGCCCATGCAAAAAGGTTTTGGCTTCAAAATAGAGCGAGTGATTGATGTAGTCTTCGGGCCGCGTCAGTTGATCGGCGTGACGCAGGAAAACATCGCGAAAGATATCACGCGTCCACACACCTTTCACGGCTGGCCAGATCGGCGCAAAAACTTGCTGGATCGCCTTATTGGGGATGAGCCGTTGCCAGTAGAGATAATACTTGTCGATGTAATCTTCAAAATTGTCATTGACTACCGCTCGGTAATAGCGCCACGGATAGCCACCAAACAGTTCGTCACCGCCACCACCAGAAAGCACCACCTTGACAAATTTGCTCGCCAACTGGGATGCATAAAAGTTAGGGTAACTTTGGCCGACGCGTGGTTCTTCCAGATGCCACGCCAGCCGCGGCAATACGCGTTCCATATCGCCGGCCTTCAAGACCATCTCATAATGTTCGGTCTTGAAAAGATAGGACATATATTCGGCCTTTTCGCGCTCGTCGAAGCCCATTTCCAAGCCAGACGCCGAGTGCAGATCAAAGCCGCAAGTAAAGGTCTTAAGGTAGGGCAATTGTTTGGCGGCCACGGCGGTAATTGAGCCAGAATCCATGCCACCGCTCAAGTATGCGCCCACGTCCACATCGCTGATCAACTGGCGATTGACGGCCTGGCGAAAGAGCCGATCCAATTCTTCGACATACTCGCGCTCATCGCACGGGGTTTCTGGCTCGCTGAAATCGTAGTCCCAATAACGCTGTGGTGCAGAATGGGTTTGCGTGCCCAACGCCACGGTTAATGTACTGCCAGCCGGCAACAGATGAACACCAGCAAACAGGGTGCGATCCGTAAAGAAATTCTGGAAGGTGAAATATTCGAGTAATGCCTCTTTATCTAACTGTGCCTTGCACGCCGGATGCGCCAACATGGCTTTGACTTCCGAGCCAAAAAGGAAAAAATGTCCCAAGTGCGTGTAATAAAGCGGCTTGACGCCAAAACGATCGCGGGCTAAAAACAAAACCTGGCGCTGTTTATCCCACAGGGCAAAGGCAAACATGCCGTTAAAACGCTTAACGCACGCCTCACCCCACGCCGCATAGGCATAGACCATCACTTCTGTGTCCGACCGCGATCGGAACTGGTAGCCCAGGGCTTCTAATTCCGCCTTCAATTCGTGGAAATTGTAGAGCTCGCCATTGTAGCTGATCACATACTGGCTGTCGGCGGTCATCATGGGTTGGTGGCCACCGGGCGACAGATCAATAATCGCCAAGCGCCGATGGCCCAAACCCACAAAACTGTCGGTATAAAAGCCTTCTCCATCCGGCCCACGATGGGCAATCGCGTCGGTCATCTGGCGCAGAATAACCGGCGAGACAGGTTCGCCATTTAGGTTAAAGATTCCCGTAATCCCACACATAGGTTAATTTGCCGCCTCAAACGCTGCCCTTAGTTCAGCGTTTACAAAATCCTGTTCCTCCGCCGTCATTTGCACATAGAGGGGTAAGGCCAAGGTCAGTTGCTCGGCCAGATGCGCATTGGGAAACTGCTCGGGCTGCAAAGCATATTTATTGGCATAATAACCAACCGTCACTGGCGCGTGCGTTCCTTGCCGTGTCGCGATGCCGCGTTCTTCCATACGGGTCATGATTTGATTGCGCCGCTCATTCAATTGCTCTACGTTGGCCAACGTTGGCGTCTCTGGGCGAAACAAACAAACATAACCCTGATAGCCGTGAACATAGCCTTCCGGCACGATGGGTGTTTCCAGCCAGGCCAAGTCGTCCAGCAATTCATTATAGTTTTGGGCCAAGCGTGTACGCGCCGCCAATATCCACGCCGCCCGATCCATCTGGACACAACCCAGCGCACCCTGAATATCGGTCATGCGGTAGTTATAGCCCAGCTCGTTATATTCCGCCAGCAGAAAGCCAGCCTTGGCCGTATGTCGTTCGTGATCGGTGCGTGAGGCGCCGTGGTCGCGCAGCGAACGGCCCAGTTTGTCGATGTCGGCGCGGGCGGTTGTAATCATACCGCCTTCCCCGGTCGTGATCGATTTGCGCGGATGAAAGCTGAAACAGCCGGCATCGCCAAAAGTGCCCGCATGTTGGCCGTGATACCAGCCGCCCAGGCCACAGGCCGCGTCTTCCACGACCCACAAATTGTGTTGGCGAGCAATCTCCAAGATCGGATTCATATCGGCGCACAAGCCAAAGAGATGGACAGGGATCAGGCCGACGGTGCGCTCGTTGATTAAGCCCTCGAGTTGCGTCCAGTCGAGATTGAATGTGCGTAGGTCAATATCACAGAAAACAGGTGTTGCGCCCATATACTCAACCACATTGGCCGTCGAGACCCAGGTAAAAGCGGGTACGATGACTTCGTCACCCGGCTTTAAACCCAGCGCGGCCACACAAATGTGGAGCGCAGTGGTGCAATTGCTCGTGGCAATTGAGTGGGGCGCTTGGGTAAAGGCGGAAAATTGCGTCTCGAACTGCTTGACGTACGGCCCTTGCACGACCCAGCCAGTTTGCAGCGGTTTGATAATCGCCTGTTGCTCTTCATCGCCAAAATAAGGCTTGGAAATCGGAATTTTCATAACAGCTCCATGATCTGCTCTCGGGTAGCGCCAAATTATTAGACGTTATACAATTTAATTCTGTGGTCTGACAGGATGCCGCCGACCTGCGGTCGGACGATGACGGGAGCAAATATGCCGATCTTCATCTTGTCATCCTGTCATCCTGTCATCCTGTCATTTGTCATCCCTTCATCCTGCCATAGATATACAAAACAAATCGGTATAAACTCTATTGCCCGCTGCGCCGCGCCTGAACGGCTTCTACATCTGCTTTGCGCCACTCAATCAAGTTGCGCATGCCTTCCTCTAGATCAACCGTCCAGCGGAAACCTAAATCGCGCTCGGCGGCGACGATGGAACCAATCCGATTGGTGACAAAAGTTTGCCCGGCCGGTTTGTATTCAATCGGCAGATCGCTGCCCGTAAGCCGCAACAGCAATTCGGTCAGTTCCTTGATCGAGGTGCCAATCCCGCGCCCGACATTATAGTTTTTGCCGGTCACAGACGCTTGCATCGCCTTCACATTGGCGCGGGCAATATCGGTTACATCAATAAAATCATACTGTTGGCTGCCATCCCCGTAGACCACCGGTGGGATGCCCTGCTCAATGTTATCGAGAATTTTCATCATCACGGCAATGTAAGCGCCTTTATAATCCTGGCGCGGGCCGTAGACATTCATGTAACGCAATCCCACCCAATCTAAGCCATAGCGCCGCCCCAGTGACTTGAACATATGCTCACCGGCAATTTTCGTCGCGCCGTAAAAGGTGAAATTATTGTAGGGGTGATCTTCGGTCATCGGAATTTCCAGCGCATCGCCATACACCGAAGCCGATGAAGAATAGACCACCCGCTTGACCTTCTGCTTGATCGCGGCTTCGATGACATTAAAGGTGCCGCGCATGTTTACATCAAATGCCGAGCGCGGATATTCATGACATTGCAGCAACCAAAGCGCAGCCAAATGGAAGACCCCGTCGATACCTTCCATCGCTTTCTCTAGAATATCGGTGTGCAGAATATCGCCCCCATGCGGATAAAGACTTACACGGGGATCTTTAAATGCTTCACGCAAATTGTCTTGACGACCGCGGAAGAAATTATCATAAATAATAATCTCCGCCACATCAGTTTGTGTCAATTGATCAACGATGTGGCTGCCAAT
>JBBRVA010000663.1:0-4931 GCA_038247295.1 Caldilineales bacterium
ATCCCTGGCGGCTAGCACTACCAAAAGCCGCCAGGGATGGCGGCGCTCCCAGGTGTTTTGCAACAGCCTAAATTACGCTTCTAGCGCTGGTGTATAACTGCCGTCACGCGCAGCACTATTGCATTGAGCGCGTAACAAATAGGCATGTTGGGCCGCCGCTACATTCTCCGCCTTGCCCTGCCACGCCTGCAACACTGGCTCCTGAAGCGCCCGCCCATATGAAAAGCTGAGTTGCCACGGCTGCGGACCTTGCGCGTTCATCGCATTAAGATTGACCGTCGCTTCCTGCGGGCTTTGACCACCAGAAAGAAAAACAATACCTGGCACAGCGGCGGGCACGACCCGCCTGAAGCAACGCAGGGTGGCTTCGGCAATCTGATTGGGCGTAGCGGTCTGGCCCGACTTTTTGCCCGGCAACACCATGTTGGGCTTGAGCAGCGTGCCTTCCAACAGGACATTCAGATCATACAGCGCATCAAACATGCGCTTCAACGTTAACGTGGTAACTTCTTCACAGCGTGCGATCGTATGGCTGCCATCCATCAGCACTTCTGGCTCGATGATTGGCACCAGCCCAGCTTCCTGACAAGTGGCGGCATAACGGGCCATCGCTGCGGCGTTGGCGTCGATGGCGGCACGCGTCGGCAGATTGGGGCCGATCTCGATCACCGCCCGCCATTTGGCGAAACGTGCGCCGAGTGCGTGGTATTCGGCCAGTCGCTCGCGCAACCCATCCAGCCCCTTGGTGATTTGTTCACCAGGGAAACCGGCTAATGGCTCCAACCCGGTGTCCGCCTTGATGCCGGGGATGATACTTTGTGCAGCCAATACTTGAGGAAAAGGGCGGCCGTCTTCGGTTTGCTGACGAATTGTTTCGTCATAGAGAATCACGCCGCTGATATAGTGGGCTGCGCCAGCGGTTGTAAATGTGAGTTCACGGAAGGCACGCCGATTGGCTTCCGTAGCAGCCAGTTTGATCAGATCAAAGCGCTTTTTGATCGTGGTATTACTCTCGTCGGCGGCCAAAATACCTTTGCCCGGGGCGACTAGCGCAGCCGCTGTGGCGACTAGTTCGGATTTATTCATCGTGGATTTCTCCTTACATTTATGGAGAGTAGAGATTGGAGAGTAGAGATTGGGGGTTAGTCGTTACTCTCCAATCTCTACTCTCTACTCTCCAATCTCTACTCTCCAATACTCGACCTTTGTGCGCATCCACTCTACTACAAGTTTGGGTTAGCAGAGAAATTAGCGGACAAAGTGTAACAACTTGACCAGCGTTGCCGGGTCGCCAAAATTGCCCGCTTTGGTGATAATATGCCAATCGCGGCCAGCTGTATCCACGCCCGCCAACAATGGAATGCCGGGCATCAGTTCCGCCAGCACAGTCAAACGCACAATGCCAAAACGGCTTAAAAGATGCACCGCCGTATCACCGCCGATAATAATCAATGTAGCAGGTTGTAAGCGGTGGGCCATTTGTTCGGCTACGGTCGCCAATTCTGCCACCAATTGGCGCGCGGCGGCCCCTTCCAGAATATCCGTTGCGTCTGGTTGGGGCAGATGGACGATCCAATCATCGTTCTGCTCGGCCAAAGCTTCGCCCAGCACAGGGTTGGTCATGCCCGGCTGCACAGTGACTAAACGCGCAGCGACTAAACGCGCGTCCGCAGCAGAGCGCAGCGCGTCGATCTGACGGTGCGCCATAGCGCTGCCACTGCCGATCACTGCTAACACGGGTCGGCGCAACAGGGTGGGTGGCTCGGCAACCGGTCGCGGCGGCCCATGTTGCCCCGCATAGGCACGGGCGAGTGGCTCAACCAAGCCCGCACTGCCACATAACAAAGCGTGAGGCAAGGCTAGCCGCGTAGCATCTAAGAGAATATCGAGATCCGTATCATGCACGGCATCAACTACGAAAAGTTCTACCCCTGCCTGCTGGGCTTGAGCCAACTGCGCGGCCAGATGCGGCACCCCGCTCCGCACAGTGGCCAATGCCAAGGCAACCAGCGGACGCGCAGTCTGCTCGGCCAGGAGGGTGGGCAGATGAAGCGTACGCGCCGGAGTTGTCGCGTGCGCTAAATAGCCATCAACCAAGCCACGCCCTTGCGCCGGAAATGCGGGACAGATGACAGCACACGGTTGCGCGCCCTGGGGCGTGAGCAGCTTTAACATGGCATCCAACTCGGCACCGATGTTGCCACGCAGGGTCGAATCGATCTTTTTGTACCAAGTTGCCGGCTGAGATATCGATAAAGCGCTAATTACAGCACTAACCTGTTGACCGGCTGCTTCCGGTGACAAATAGCGCGAATCTGTGCTAAAAGCCGCAGCGCCGCCCGGCAACGCTTCTTCCGTTGGCGCCAGATAGATATCGGCCATCAATCCGGCATGGTAACAGCGGGCGGCACTGTCGGCGGCGCCGGTTAGATCATCGGCTACGATTATCAAGGGCATAGAAATTTCCAAGAAAAATAGGTAGAGGTAAAAATTACCGACAGATGTATGACTGTAACCCGCCGTTTGTCAAGCGTCTACCAAGCGCCCACCTTGCGCATTCGTAATCTAGCAATAAATCTGGTAGACTGAACCAAAGTATTTACATAATATGCAAATATTGGGTACTTAATTTATAGAACCTATCATGAATCAGGATCGCAAGCAATGTCAAAAATGATGCAACGAATTGCAACAACCGCAACTCTCCTCGTCTGTTTATTGGCAACGGCCGGCACCCTTTGGCAACTTGTCCCAGGCCCCAGGGTTCGGGCGCAAGCCACCGGCACAGATCTGCTTGTCTATAGCGACGCACTGGCCAGTAATTGGCAAGATTGGTCTTGGAGCACAACAGTTAACTTTGCCAACGCGACACCGCATCAGACGGGCAGCGCGGCGATTGCTGCTACCTATACGGGTGGATGGGCAGGGTTGTCCCTGCGTGCGCCCAACGTGATCGATGCCAACCTCTACAGCGCAATCAGTTTTTGGGTGCATGGCGGCAGCAGTGGCACACGCCAACTGCGTTTCTTCATTCAACAGACCGACGCTGGCGGCGAAAGCACCATGTTAGATGTCGATGCGCCGGCAGGCGTCTGGACCCAGTTTACACTGAACATGAGCGCCTTGGGTAATCCAAGCACAATTGCCCGCCTCAACATTCAAGATCGTAGCGGCGCAACGCAGCCAATTTTCTACATAGATGAGATCAAGTTGATCGGCAGCGCACCGCCACTGGGGACGAGCGGCGCCATTACAATCCAGACGACGGGGGTGATTACGCCGATCAATGCCGCCATCCTCGGCACCAACTTGCCCACCTGGCTAAACCCGACGAATTTTGCCAACCCCACCTTCCGCGCCCGCACGGCTGCTTCGGGCGTCTCGGTGATCCGCATGCCGGGCGGCAGCTACAGCAACACCTATGGCTGGCTCAGTTGCGAAATGGGCGCGAATCAGACGAATGCGTTGGCCTGTGGCGATGGCTGGCAAAATTGGGCCGCCAAACCAACCGACTTTATCAATTTCTTAAATGCCACTGGCAAACAAGGCATGTGGGTGGTCAGCCCCAATGGTACGCCCCAAGAAGCCGCTGCAGCGGTAGCCTTTTTCAACGCCCAAACGACGGACACGACCAATATTGGCGTAGATAGCCGCGGCTTCAACTGGCAAACGGCTGGCCATTGGGCGCAATTGCGTGCTGCCAACGGCAACCCCAATCCAGTCGGCATTACACTGTGGGCGGTGGGCAACGAGGTCTATGGCAGCACCCCAGCCAGTGGCGGTGCGCAGTGTCAAGCCTACGGTTGGGAAGCAGTGTGGACGTGTGACGGCACAGAATATGTCAACGGCGTCAGCGGGCATGCCGGTTACACCGCCTTTCGCACGGCCATGCGCGCTGTGGATGTGACGATCCAAGTGGGGGCGGTGGGGATACCCTTGTCCAGTGACTTCAACAACTGGGGCAACGAAGTGATCGCGGCGGCCGGGGCAACGATGGATTTTTACGATGTCCACCAATATGCCTACTTCAATCCGCCGGCCAGCCATGCCGAGGCGTTGGCGCAGCCACAAAGCGCCTGGCGTGCGATCCGGTCCGACATCCGCAGCGCGATGCAGACCCACGCCGGCGGCCGCCCGATTCCGATTGGGATCACCGAATACAATCTCTTCTCCGTGCAGGATCAGGACATCGGCCAATTGATGACACGCGCCCTTGATGCGCTTTTTGTCGCCGATTCGATTGGCCAGATGATCCAGCAAGGGTTTACGCTAGCGAATCAGTGGGACCTGGCCAATGGCCGCGCCGGCAACGGCACCGAATATGGGCTGATGCATGTGGATAACAACTTTTACCGCAGCCCGCAATATTATGTTTTTCCGCTTTGGGCGCGCTTTGGCGGACAGATGTTGCAAACCCAGTCAACGTTAAATGCGGCCACCCAACTGAGCGTCTATGGCGGTCAGGTGGACGCCAGTACGATCTCGCTGCTGGCAATCAACAAGACGAACGCGGCGATCACGGGGACGATTGCGATAAACGGCGCCAACGGTAACTTGAATGTAACCGGCGGCAGCGTCGATGTTATGCAGGCGGCCACGCTCAATGCGCAAACTGTCACCTTTAACAGTGTAAGTGACCCAGCGGATAATCTTAGCAATGCGCCTGCTTTGCCGTTGGGCGCGTCTGGCGCCAGCATCACCTATCGCTTTGCCCCCAACTCGATCACCCTCTTACGCTTACAAACGGGAGCCGCCACTGAGGCAACTGCAACCCCATCGGCGACAGCAACGGCGACAGCGGCACCACCATCAGCAACACCAACCGCAACGAACACACCAACCCATACACCAACCCATACGCCAACCACGACACCTATCCCTACGGCGACAGGGACACCTACGCTACCCCAGATCACAATGCAAATCGATGC
>JBBRVA010000664.1:0-4919 GCA_038247295.1 Caldilineales bacterium
GTTGCCTTTGATCTGCCCACCCAGATCGGTTACGATGCGGATCATCCATTTGCGGAGGGTGAGGTGGGCAAGGTGGGCGTCTCGATCAGCAGTTTGCGCGACATGCAAACGCTGCTCGCCAACATTCCGCTGGACAAGGTAAGCATTAGCATGACGATCAACGCGCCGGCGGCCATTTTGCTGGCGATGGTGATTGCGGTGGGCAAACAACAGGGTGTGCCGCCCAGCCAATTGCGCGGCACGGTACAAAATGATATTCTCAAGGAATATATTGCGCGCGGCACCTATATTTTCCCGCCTGCCCCTTCTATGCGTTTGATCACCGACATTTTTCGCTATTGTGCGGCTGAAGCTCCCAAATGGAATACCATTTCGATCAGCGGCTACCACATCCGCGAGGCGGGCAGCACGGCGGTACAAGAGGTGGCCTTTACGTTGGCTGATGGCATTGAGTATGTGCAGCAAGCTGTCCAGGTCGGTCTCAGCGTGGATGGCTTCGCCCGCCAACTGAGCTTCTTTTTTAATGCCCACAATAATTTTTTGGAAGAGGTGGCCAAGTTTCGAGCCGCGCGCCGCTTGTGGGCCAAGATTATGCGCGAACGCTTCGGTGCGCAAGACCCGGAAAGCTGGCGGCTGCGCTTCCACACGCAGACCGGCGGTAGCACATTGACCGCACAACAACCGGATAACAACATTGTCCGCGTTACGTTGCAAGCCCTAGCCGCCGTTTTGGGCGGCACACAAAGTTTACACACCAACGGCAAAGATGAGGCATTGGCGCTGCCGACCGAGAAATCGGTGGAGATCGCCCTCCGCACGCAGCAAATCGTGGCCTACGAAAGTGGGGTCGCCGATACGGTTGATCCGCTGGGGGGAGCCTACGCGATTGAATGGCTCACCGATGAAATTGAGCGCCAGGCTGAACAGTACATCGCCCGCATCGACGAGCTAGGTGGTGCACTGCAAGCGGTAGAAGAGGGCTTTATCCAGCGTGAGATTCAAGAGGCGGCCTATAAGGCGCAACGGGCGATCGAGAAAGGTGAACAAATCGTCGTCGGCGTCAATCGTTTCCAGACCGAAGAAGCGCTGCTCGCCGATCTGCTGCGCGTCGATGAGACTGTGCGCGTCGATCAAACGGCCGCGCTGCAGCAGTTACGCGCCGAGCGCAATCAACAACAGGTGCAGGATGTATTACAGCGCATCGAACAGGCAGCCCGCACGCCAGCGGTGGCGCTGATGCCGCTCTTTATCGAAGCTGTCGAAGCGTATGCGACACTAGGCGAGATTTGTGATACACTGCGCGGCGTATTCGGCGAGTACATGCCGGAAAGCTGGGTCTAGACGATGTCTGAAATCGAATTAAAAAACTTGCTCTCTGTCTTGCGCGCCTCCTTCCAGCAAATTTTTGGCGATCAATTTGATCAGATGTTACTCTTTGGTTCGCGCGCACGTGGGGACGCTAGAGCGGATTCGGACATAGATGTATTGATTGTCCTGCATGGCAAATTTGATTATTTGGACGTAATCGAACGCACTTCCGAGCTTGTGTCTACCCTCTCTTTAGAAAATGATATCGTTATTTCGCGCACTTTTATTGGGAAAGATCGCTTTGAGCAGGAGCATAGTCCATTTTTGCTGAATGTAAAGCGTGAAGGCGTACCCGTATGAATCCACAAATACAAGACTTATTGCACAAGGCAGACGAAAGTTTGCAAGCGGCTAAGCTCTTGTCACGCGAAAAATATTACGACTTTGCCGCTTCACGCACCTACTATACGATGTTTTATGTAGCACAAGCATTCTTACTGCGCAAGGGACTTACTTTCTCAAGCCATGCTGCTGTCATTGCCGCTTTTGGCAAAGAATATGCTAAGACAGGCCTGATTGATGTCAAGTTTCATCGCCGCTTAATTGATGCAGAGGACTTGCGTGGCACAGGAGACTATGGCGCAGGAGGCTCACTTACGGATAATGAAGCAGAGCAGGCTAAAGCCTGGGCAGAAGAATTTCTACAAATCGGACAACAGCAGTTACTATAAAAAACTGGATCATTACAAATTTAGTGTGTTCTACCCTATGCTCAAACAAATCGATCATGTCGGCATCGTCGTCAACAACATCGACGAAAGCTTGAAAACTTATTGTGACCAATTGGGCTTCACCTTGCTGGAGCGGGTGGCCATCCCCGAGCAGATGGTGGAAGCTGCCTTTTTGGATGCCGGCAACAGTACGCTTGAACTGATCGCCCCAACCGACGCAACCAGCGGTACCGCCCGTTTTTTGCAAAACCGGGGTGAAGGCACCCATCATATTTGCTTTGCCGTCGAGGACATCACCACAGCGCTGGCGGAACTGCGCGACCAGGGGCTACGTTTGATCGACGAGACCCCGCGCCAAGGTGTGCATGGCCTGGTGGCTTTTGTCCACCCTAAGGCAGCGCATGGTGTGATGATTGAACTGTTGCAAAAAGATAAACATTAGAAATTAGGTGATTGGCGATTTCGACAAGCTCAATCACTCAATCACCAATCACCTAATTTCCTACAAGGAGCTTATTTTGTCCGAACAACAAACGGCCGCAGCCTACCGAGAAGCACTAAAAGCCGTAATCGACCCAGAAATTTATCAGAATATCGTCGATCTGGGCTTAGTTTACGGTGTAGATGTAAGCGACGATAACGCCGTCGCTGTAACAATGACGCTCACGACCCCGCATTGCCCGATGGGGCCGCAGATTATTGCCGATGTCGAGCAGACGATTCTGGCCCATGGCGCCAGCGCGGTCAACGTCAACATTGTATGGGAACCAATGTGGACGCCGCACGCCATGACCGACGATCTAAAACGCCAACTGGGCATCACCGAACCAGAAGAAGAGCCGGAACTGGAAATTGAGCTGATCGCCCCGCCCCCACCCAAGAAAAAAGGGCTCTTAAATCGGTTACTCGGCTTTTAAATTACATAGGACTTATGCAAAATCACAGAATTTACGCTGGCTGAGCTTGTCGAAGCTGGCTTCGACAAGCTCAGCCAGCGTAAGGCTTATTAGACATTATACCGATTTAATTCCGTGGTCTGACAGGATGACGCCGACCTGCGGTCGGACGATGACAGGATGAATAACGCCTGGTTATCCTGTCATCTTGTCACAGGTGTACAAAACAAATCGGTATAAACTCTATTATATATTTGTAGCGGGCTGTAATTAAAATCACGCGCGATCCTAACGAAATCCACCTTTGTGTGTTTCGTAAAGGTTGCAGTGCAATCATTCACCGCTCCCCACACCGACTATGTCTCAGCGCACGCTTTATCTTCAATCACCACGCTGGTCTTCCCCAAGTCGTACCGCCTTGCGCACAAGTGCGCTAATTGTCGGCACATTGCTGTGGCTATCGCTCTATGCCACGCTTGCTTACCGGCTCTTAATGGTGCGCTTCGCATTGACCGATCGGCTCAACCTGGGCCTGATTACAGCCTGTATATTATTGGGTGTGATTGTGGTGCTGGGCTGGCGTTCTACTCCAGGCAGTTGGATATCCTATCTGTTCCCCTGGATGCGACGCTCCAAATGGCGCGCCCTCAACTTGGAGCAAATGCAAGCCCTCACGCCGTCCGAATTTGAAGAATATGTCGCCCGCCACATCTTTGAACGCCAGGGCTATCGGATCTACAATGTGCGAGACACCAAGGATGGTGGCATTGATGTGCTGATTACGGGTGCGGATGGGCAGCAGGCGGTAGTGCAGTGCAAACTCTACAGCGGACGCACCGTCGGCGAACCGATTGTCCGTGATCTCTATGGCACGATGATTCATGCCGGGGCCACCCATGCCTATCTGGTCACCAATAGCACCATCAGCGCTGATGCCCGACGCTGGGCCTTCGGCAAGCCGATCACACTAATCGATGGTCGGCGGCTGGTGGAGATGGCGCGGGTGTAAGTGGTAAGTAGGACGTTGCATCAATCTCGCGTTTACCAATTACTACTTACCACTTACTATTTACCACTTACTATTTACCATTCACTTATCTCAAACGAATAGGAGTTACCATGCGTCATCCCCAAATCTTCGCCCACCGCGGTGCCCGTGTCGCAGCGCCAGAAAATACATTACCGGCTTTTCAAGCGGCCCTGGATATGGGCGCCGATGGTATTGAACTAGATGTCCATTGCAGCAAAGACGGCCAACTCGTGGTGATCCACGATTTTACCGTCGACAAAACAACGAAGGGCAGCGGCAAGGTGGGCAATTTCACCGCCGCCGAACTGGCCCACTTGGATGCCGGTAGTTATTTTAGTGCCGATTTTGCCGGTGTTGGCGTGCCCACGCTCGAACAAGTCTTTGATCTGGTCGGCGACCGCTGCCGCATCAATGTCGAGATCAAGAATATGGATCCCGACGGCGGCAACCAAGTGGAGCCACTTGTCGCCCTGATCCAGGCGCGCAACCTCTACGACCAAGTGATCGTCTCCAGCTTCAACCCGATCACGTTGATCAAAATGCGCTGGACCGACCCTAAGGTGCGCCTGGGCCTGCTCTACGAAAAGGAGTTGCCGCCCCATCTGCGCCAGGCATGGTTCACGCCGATCTTGCAACCAGAGGCGTTACATCCCTACTATCAGGCCATCGACGCCAACTTGATCGCCTGGGCCAAACACAAGGGCTGCGCCGTCAACACATGGACCGTCAACAAGGTAGCCGATGCGCGTCGTCTGGCTGATCTGGGTGTGGATGTGATCATGACGGATGTGCCGGATGTGATTATGGCTGCATTGTGGTAAGCTATGTAGACACCAGCCAACTCTTTGTGGACGAGGCAGGAGATCCCACGCTCTTCAATGCGTCAGGTGAGATAATAGCCGAGACCAATGGCTGCTCGCGCTTCTTCATGATGGGCAAGGTCGAGGTAGATAA
>JBBRVA010000665.1:0-4915 GCA_038247295.1 Caldilineales bacterium
CATCGCCTTCTGCAACGGTGACTCGCAGTCCAACTGAATCAAAACCCGATCGATCTCAGCTTCCCATGCCGCAATTGTGGTATGGCCAATCTGCACCTCAATGCCCTGGACATCGTACGCCTCGGCAAAACCGTTCTCGGCCCGATCGCCGAGCAGCCATTTGCGTTTGGCGGCGCCATGTTGTTGGCGAAAATTCGCCAACGCTTCCTCACTCGGCAGTTCATCGGCATAATAAAGGGTCAAATCCAGATCCGAATAGTTGTCGGATAGCCCTTTGGCCGCCGAGCCGGTTACCATCGCCGCGCGCGCTGGGTAATGCCGTATAAGGTTGCACAATTTGGCGCGCCAGCGCCACAAGATAATGACTCTGTTCCGTCATACAAAACACCTCCTGGTTCAACAGTGGATATCACGTTTCCTTTTTGTAAAAAACCACAGTTAGTTCATAGCCTGGTTCGTCCGTGGCGGCATTTTCTTGCGCCAGCGCGGTCACCTCTTTGATGAGCGCATCCAGGCGCGTGTGCAGCGCCGTTAATTGTGCGTCGTTCAGTCGCACCTCTTTTTGCGAAAGAAAGGGGTGGCGCGGCGGGGTCGCTTCGTTCGAATCGCGGGCGGCCAACGCCTGCTGAAAACCGTAGACTGTCTCTTGTAACAGATCGGTAAAGATGGCGGACGCGGCTTCGGTGGGAAAGTCGGCGCCGGCGAGCAGCGGGTTGGCCAGCATGAATTGGCGCGCAGTCACCTGGTAGACCTTTTCGACGATCCCACTTTCCAAGTTCTGAGCGACCACCTGGATCAGGTTATGTTTGTGCAGTAGGTTCACGTGATAGTAGAGTTTGGCCGCCGGTATCTCTAGCACCGCCGCAATTGCCTTCACAGTTTGCGGCGTCTGCATCAGCTTGATGATGCGCAAGCGCAATGGATCGGCGAAGACTTTGATCGTCTCCAGATCACGGATCCATAAGTCTGGGCGTGGTTCTTTGGGTATGTCCATTTGAAATTTCTTTTCTCGTTAAAATTTGTAACGGGAGCTTATCAAATAAATTACAATTAGTCAAATTTATTTATATCATTTAAATAAGTTAAAATAATAGAATGTGGTTGCGGCTTGGGAACAAATATCTAACCGCAAAGAGCGCAAAGATTTTAGTCAGGTCAAATCTAAACGAGCAGACTTACTTTTTAATTTTTGTACGCGGATTTTCGCAGATAAACGCGGATTTTTCTCGTCTTCTAGCTGTGTTTATCCGCGTTCATCTGTGTACAAATTCTAAAAATTAAGCGGTCGGTCTACACGCCACGAAGACAGGCAAAACAAATGCATTTTGGCTTTTCTTCGTAAACCTTTGTGCTGTTTCGGGCTAAATCTCATCATCGGCAAAACTGGGTTTCCAGTGAGCTAAACAGCCGAGAAAGTAGGTTAGCTGCCTGATGATGTCGCCGCGTTGGGTATATGCTAGCTAGGCAATTTATGTCACCTCAAACCGCTAAAATCTAATTAGAAACGTACGTGTTTGGCGAGTGCGCTAAAATTTATGTCAGAAGGATGAAAAGATGTCTACTCTATTTTACAAACTGATCAGGGTTGCACTGAGCACTACGCTATTGCTCAGTGCGGCCGTGTTGACCGCCACAGCCGTCGCGCTACCGTCGACCACGCGTGCCGACGCCGGCGCGCCACTCGTTGACAGCGTTATCATCGAGCCGGGCGTCGTGCATTGGTACAAATTCAAGTATCAATACGATGGCAGCAAGTCGGGCCAAGCCAGCGAGGCCACCGTCCTGCTGAAAATGGATGCGGCCAACTGCGTTGGTTTTGATGTGGAGACGCCCGGCAGTTTAGCCGCCCCGGCCGTCGATGAAAACGGCAAAAAGCGCGAGCCGGTTGGGCGGGGTTCACCACTGACAAGAAAAGAGGCCGATTTCGACAAAGCGAATGAGGCCACCAGCGCTGAAGACGCCGAAGATACGAATAATAATGGCGAAATCGATGACAGCGAAAACCCGTACAATCAGCAAGAACATGGCGTGGTAAAAAATGAACAGGTGCTGGTCTGGGTGGGCAGTGCTGGTGCCAAAGAAACCTTCTACGTTGTGGTTAAGAATCGCAGCAGTGCGGCGTGCGCCTACAAGTTAACCATCAGCGGACCACCGGTCTCCTTCCCAGGCAACTAACCATGACAAATTCGTTACTACTCGATGCCGCCGCGCGCGCCGGCCACTATCTGGAAAATAGCGCACAGCGACCTGTCTTTCCGACCAGCGCCGCGTTAGCGAACCTGCACCAGTTCGAGCAGCCGCTGCTCGACCAGCCTAGCGATCCGGCTGCCGTATTGGCGCGGCTCGATGAAATCGGTTCGCCGGCTACGGTCGCATCGGCAGGGCCACGCTATTTTGGCTTTGTCACCGGGGGATCCCTGCCGGCGGCACTGGCTGCTAACTGGCTGGCCGATGCCTGGGACAATAATGGCGCCTTTACCGTTTCGTCGCCGATCAACGCTAAACTGGAAGAAGTGGCGTTGCGCTGGCTGATCGAACTTTTTGGGCTGCCAGCAACCAGTGGCGGTGGGTTTGTCACCGGTGCGACGATGGCAAATTTTACCGCGCTGGCCGCCGCGCGCCATGCGTTGCTTCAACAACAGGGCTGGGATGTGGAAGCGCAAGGCCTTTTTGGCGCGCCACCGCTGACCGTTGTTGTAGGCAATGAGGTGCATGTGAGCGTGCTCAAGGCGTTAGGCATGTTGGGGTTGGGCCGCGAACGGGTGGTGCGGGTGGCGGTCGACGGCCAGGGGCGCATGCTGCCCAGTGCGCTGCCCACGCTCGACGCGGCTACGATTGTGATCTTGCAGGCGGGCAACGTCAATACTGGCGCGTGCGATCCAATGGACAAAATTTGTGCGCTGGCCCGCGCCGCTGGCGCCTGGACCCATGTCGATGGCGCCTTTGGGATGTGGGCCGCACTGGCCCCAGCGCGCGCTCATCTTGTACAAGGCCTGGGTGCAGCGGATTCTTGGGCCACGGATGCACATAAATGGCTGAATATTCCTTATGACAGTGGCCTGGTCTTCTGCCGCCAGCCGCAATTCCTGGCCGGCGCGATGTCATTTAGCGCCGCATACCTGGTGCCGAGCGATCAGCGCGAGCCGTCGCATTACACACCAGAGATGTCGCGCCGGACGCGCGGGGTCGAGATCTGGGCGGCGTTGCAGTCACTGGGCCGCACCGGATTGGCCGACTTGATTGAACGCAATTGTCGCTACGCGACCCAATTTGCCACCGGTTTGGCGGCCGCTGGCTACACAGTGCTCAACGAGGTGACACTGAATCAGGTCATGGTTGCCTTTGGCGATGATGCGACTACGCGCAACATCATCGCCGCCGTACAGCAAGAGGGAACCTGTTGGGCGGGCGGCACCACATGGCGCGGGCGAGCGGCGATGCGCATCAGCGTCTCATCCTGGGCGACGACGGCACAGGATGTCGAGCAGAGTTTGGCGGCAATTGTGCGCGTGGCAACCCAGGGGCGCCAACAGTTAAGCGAACCAGGTTGGGCTTAGACAACTTGAGGAGTTACAGTGCTGGGGGGTATAGAAGGCGGACCGTGTCAAGCTTATGGGCGTGAATGAAGCCAATTCAATAGTCTGTTCTGATTTTTCGTAACGGTCAGAATGGCCTGTTCACCACGCCAGATCTGCCAACCTTTTTGACTATAGCGCATGAGTAAATCTTTAATCCGCACGAGGTAGTAAAGGTAAACAATGGGTGAGTCTGCCGCCACTGGGTACAGGGTCGTCAGGACGGTGCGAGGCAGGAAGATACTTTGTATGAGCTTGTTTGCTTTATCCAGGATGCGGCCATCGTGCCACATCTGACTAAAGTTGCGCGAAACTGGCTGGGCTACAGTCACGCGCTGGGCGCTTAACCATGTCTGCGCATCGGCTAACATCTGGCCTTCCTCCGATTTGGGCTTTAGAGCCAACAACACCACCGCCGGAACTCCTGCATCGAGCAGATCGACGGCCAGTTGCAGCGCCAGGTAAACGCCAGGCGCCCAGCCCCATTGCTGCGCCCGTTGCACGAATTGCGCCCAATCCAACGTGTCTGCAAACCATTTTCTGATCGCTGCAATATCACACAGAAACCGAATGCCCTGTTCCAGAAAATGATGATAGGTGGCATGCAGACAGACATGGAGCAACAGATCTTCTGGGCAAAGGCACGCCACTTCAACCCCAGCCACCGTCGCCGGTTGGGCGCGTGCCCACAACGCCTGGATTGGGATCGTGTACGCTGGATTGGGGCGTGTAATCGTCCAATGAATTTCCACGCTCACAGCGCCGGTTTTGACAAAGCGTGGTAGGTGGTGATCGTGCTGTAAATGGCCCTGCAGGTTGCCAATCGGCGTCAGGGGTTGATAACCAAGTTGGGTAACCGTGGCAACCGCATCCTCTAGCCTTTCGAGCGGCACCAGAATATCAAGATCCACCATCTGGCGGAGGGCGATCTGCTCATAGACCGCCGCCGCCAAGTAGGCACCTTTGAGCAGGATCACGGGGATCTGCTGGGTGTGCAAGCGCGTCACCAGTTGGTTCAAGTCGTGATACAGCCGCAGGTTGCGCACAGTATTTTGTTGTGCTTGTTGCTGACCCTTGATCAGCAAGGCGGCGGGCGCGATCTTATCCAGCCCATGCTGGCGCAAGCGCTGGTAAAAGAGCCCTGCCACCTGCTGTCGGCGAGCATATTTACCCAGATCGTCCCATTGTGCCGCTGTCAGTGCGGCAAAGTGATCAAAGTAAGGCTGCTGCCACACATTTTGCAGGCTGATGAATAATAGTTCAGCCGTCGTTTTCTCGGCCATGATCAGTTCTTCTCTCTACATAGTGCCGTAGACTCCTGCCGGGCAGACTGGTTGCGA
>JBBRVA010000666.1:0-4915 GCA_038247295.1 Caldilineales bacterium
CAGCATGTCCAGATAGCCGATCGGCTCAATCAGGTGTAAATTGTTCACTTGGCGAGCGTCAGTAAAGGACGGGATGCCCAAGCCAAGTTCACTGATTTTCTTGCGCGTGCGCGGGTGGACGGGAAAGATCACCGGCTCATCTAGGGACAAAAAGGCTTGCAAGATGCCTTGTAAATTCTCCGGCTCATCGGTGTTGTAGGGTCGGTGGACCGTGGCCAGCAGATAGTGTTTGGGATCCAGATCCAGCGTTGCCAAAATGGTCGATTGTTGGCGCGCCAGCTCGACGAATTGCAACACGGCATCGTACATCGTGTCACCCACTAGGTGCACACCGTGCGTAATACCTTCCGTCGTCAGCAGATTCACGGCCGTCTGCGTCGGGCAGAAGAGCAAATCGGCGCAGTGATCAACCAACACGCGGTTGTGCTCTTCTGGCATGCTGCGGTTGAAGGAGCGCAGCCCTGCCTCGACATGCGCCACCGGTACTTGCAGTTTTACCGCCGCCAATGCACCGGCCAAGGTCGAATTCGTGTCGCCATAGACGAGGACGCAATCAGGGCGCTCTTCCTGGATCACCTGCTCAAGCCGCATCAGCATCTGGCCAGTCTGTTGACCGTGCGCGCCCGACCCGATTGCCAGGTTTGCATCGGGCTGCGGGATACGCAATTCGTCAAAAAAGACCTGCGACATGCCATAGTCGTAATGCTGGCCGGTATGGACCAGAAATTCGGTATGGCCAGCGTTGCGGATCGCCTGGCTGACCGGCGCGGCTTTGATGAATTGGGGACGTGCGCCTACAATGGTTAGAATCTTCATCTTTGTATGTTTAACGTTTGTACGGCAATTTTGTAAACTTAACCAGCGACACCATTTGTTCAAATTCTGGATCTTTATGAACCAGAATTGCATTATTTTCCAGTGCAGTAGCAACAATCCATGCATCGGCAAGCGAAAGGCGATGGCGCGCCTTGACAATAGCTGCAATTGTTCCCAACGATTTGCTCGACTCTAAACATAGAACCGGTAATGATTCCATCAAACTGAGCCGAATTGCAGTTGCTTCTTCGCCTACTTCCTGTAAAGAGATATAGCGAACTTCCATAAAGCTCATGAAGGACGCTAGCAAGGTCACTTCACTCGTTGCCGCGCGTGTAATCAGATTACGAACAATATCAGATCCATCTTCATCTTCGATCAGCGTCAACCAAGCCGACGTGTCAAGCAGATAAACGTTGCTCATTGTCTCTTCGGTCAAGGTCTCGATCCTCACTTCTGGATTGCAGTAACTTTTCGGTCAGGTGTTCGCCGCGTCCATGGCCTTGGAGTCGATCTAGAATCAGTTCTACGGTTTCAGCACGCTCATTGATAATCGATTTCTGTGCTGATCTTGCCATGGGCTGTGCTTGGCCTGCTTCCACCAATCGCTCAAGCACAGCTTGCTGTTGTACCTTTGAAAGCGTAATAAATGCTCGCCAAAATACTTCTGCAATCGCTTCGGATTCCTGGTTTGAAGTTATCGTTTGTAACATGGTTTTCCTCCTGTACAACAGAGAGCACCCGCGCTAGCTTCACCCTTGAGGAGTGTAAAATAGCCCGATTACATGAACAACTGTCTTCAACATTGCTTCCGTTAGCTCGGGGTAGATCGGAATGGCAAGCGTCTCATCGGCGGCGGCTTCGCTCAGCGGGAAATCGCCTTTGACGTAGCCAAGTTCGGCGAAACATTCCTGGGTGTGCATGGGCACCGGATAGTAGATTTCACAGCCGATCTTGTGCGCTTTTAGATGCTCGATCAGGGCGTCACGCTGCGGGCAACGGATGACAAATTGATTATAAATGTGGCGTACATCGGGCATTTCAACGGGCAAGGTAATGTTTGTTACCCCACCTTCCTGAAAGAGCTGGCGATAGAGCGCCGCGTTGCGTTGGCGGCCTTCGGTCCAACTGTCTAGGTATTTCAGTTTGACACGCAGAACGGCGGCTTGGATCGCATCCAACCGGAAATTGCCGCCTACAACCTTATGATAATACTTGGGCTTTGCGCCATGACCGCGTAACAAGACCAGTTGCTCTGCCAGATGGGCATCATTGGTCACCACCATACCGCCGTCGCCAAAACCGCCCAAGTTTTTAGAAGGGAAGAAGCTAAAGCAACCTATGTGGCCAATCGATCCGGCGCGTCGGCCTTTATACTCAGCGCCAATCGCCTGTGCCGCATCCTCAATCACGACTAGATTATGGCGCTCGGCCACCGCCATAATCGGGTCCATGTCAGCCATCTGGCCGTAGAGGTGGACGGGGATAATGGCTTTCGTCCGCGGCGTAATCGCCGCCTCAATTTGGCTGGCATCAATGTTAAACGAGTGCGGATCGATATCGACAAAGACCGATTTTGCCCCCAAGCGGGCGATACAACCGGCCGTGGCAAAAAATGTATAGGGCGTCGTAATGATCTCATCACCGGGTTGGATGCCAATTGCCATCATGGCCACCAGCAGTGCATCTGTACCAGACGAGACGCCAATCCCAAACTTACATTGCGAATAGGCGGCCACTTCCGCTTCTAGGGCGGTGACTTCCGGCCCTAGAATGAAGTACTGCGATTCAGCTACGCGATCCATCGCTTCCCGTATCTGATCCCGGATTGTGGCGTATTGAGCTTTCAAATCCAGTAAGGGGACGGGCTGCATCTTTACGCCTAAATCTGTCGTTCGATTATCCAATATCAGAGTCGTCATTAGATCATTCCTTTTAGCTTTTCAAATCCGCGTTTATCCGCGTTCATCCGCGTCCAAAATTCCTACAACGCTTGATCCTCTGGCCAATCCAAACAGCGCAGTTCGTCTGGCCCAATTTCTTGATAACGCCAGCCGCTCTCTGGACAAACCCAATTGCCTTCGCTGTCCTGCTTGACCATACGGTGGCCGTGGCGGCTCATCCAGCCTTTGCGCACTGCGGGCACGCCCACCATCATGGCGTAATCTGGCACATCGCCGCGCGTCACCGCGCCGGCACCGATAAAGGCATAGCGCCCAATCGTGGCCCCACAAACCAGGGTGGCGTTGGCGCCAATGGTGGCGCCGCGCCGCACCAACGTGCGCTGGTATTGGCTATGGCGTACGATCTGCGAACGCGGGTTGATCACATTGGTGAAGACACAAGAAGGGCCACAGAAGACATCATCTTCCAGTTCAACGCCGGCATAGACCGAGACATTGTTCTGGATCTTAACGTTGTTGCCAATCACCACATCGCCGGCGACGAAAACATTTTGGCCCAAATTACACTTGCGGCCGATTTTTGCGCCCGCACTAATGTGGCAAAAATGCCAGATTTTGGTACCAGCGCCAATTTCGCACGGCTCATCGACATAGGCGCTGGGATGAACGAAGTAGGGTTTCTCTTGCGTCATAAAGTTATTCCTGCATTTTGGAGGAGTAATTGGTAAGTCGTAATCGGTAATTGGGTGATTCGACAATCAGCATTTACTTACCAATTACCAATTACGACTTACCAATTACTGCACAGTCGGATCAAAGGATTCAATCGGCAAAGCCACCGGCTCGCCATTCATGACAAGCGACCGCTGGGCCGCCTGGAGTACTTTTAGAACACGCAGACCGCTCACACCATCGGTCACAGGCGGTTGCCGGCTTTCGATCGCGTCTAGGAAAGCCTGGCATTCCAGGCGTAGCGGCTCGTCGGCGCTAAATGCCACTAATTCGCCTTGGCCCTTGACTGGAATCGGCTCGCCCTCACGCACATCGACGCGCTGATCGTAGAGCACCAGTTGCTTGGCGACATCATCAAAGCTGGCCATCTTTTTCGAACCAATTACGACCAGACGCTGCTCTTTGAAAGGATGGAGCCAGGAGACATGGATGTGGGCGCGTACACCGTTATCAAAGAGTAAATTTGTAATTGTTACATCGGCAATGTTGGGTTGCACATAACTGCCACCACAGGCGATCACTTGGAAGGGCATGCCGCCCATCAGGCGCAGCGTGACAGCCACATCGTGCGGGGCGAAGCTCCAAAGAATGTTCTCTTCGCGGCGAATTTTGCCTAGGCTGAGCCGGTTGGAATAGATGTACTGCACCTTGCCCAGTTCCCCTGTGCGCACCAGATCGAGCAGACGCACAATTGCCGGGTGATATTCGAGCACATGGCCGACCATCAAAATACGGGCATTGCGATGGGCCAACTGCACTAGATGCGCACCCTGATCATAGGTCAAGGCCAGTGGCTTTTCGACAAAAACATCCTTACCCGCCTGTAGCGCCTGGCGCACAACATCAAAGTGCGTTTCGGCCGGGGTGGCGATCACGACTCCTTGCACCGCTGGGTCGTTGACCGCTTCGCCAATAGCGGCCACAATTTTGGCTTGAGGCGCGAGTTCGGCTGCCGTCGCTCGTCCTTGCGCGGTTAGGTCACACACTGTTTGGAGCACACCCAGTTGATTAAAATTGCGCACCAGGTTTTTGCCCCAGTAGCCACAGCCAATGACTGCAATTTTCATAGTTAATTATCCGTTACTATTCTTGGTGGGGTTACCATCGTTCGCTTGCCCCGGTTGTGGCCAGATCAGGGCTAGCCTTGTCCCGGCAACTTGGATCACGGGCAGGCTATTTTCACTGCGCTTCGGGGCAGTTGCCAGTCCCGCTTCCAAACAGGTTAGCCGGCAGATCTCGGCAATCTCATCTTCGCCGTCAATGACGACCTGCTCGTAACCACTGTTGCGGATTTCAGTTAGTAAGCGCAACGCTTCTGCCCGGGTCCGCCGGTAAAGCCCCAACGATGCTTCGACATATTGACTGGCCAAATAGGCTTTGCGCGCAATGCCTTCTGGCGTTAATAGATAGCTCCACCGCCAACGGTTGATCCGGCTAATCTTCACGTAGCCCTTTTTGGACCA
>JBBRVA010000667.1:0-4906 GCA_038247295.1 Caldilineales bacterium
AAGATCGCTACGTAGTTGTGTAAATCGGAGACAAAATCGTACAGCAGCAGTGCTGGCTCAGACTGCATGAGGTTGTTCGGCGTTAGCAGTTGTGTTTTGATATTCTGTGAGACTGATTTGTTTGGGTCGAGCCGTTCCCAATAAGCGGGAACACCACCAAACATAGCATAAATTGCTACCCGATCTACCGCACTGTAATTGGGAAAGTATTGTTGGCTCAAGCCAAAGGGCAATGGCTGTAAATGAATTTGCGCGGTTGCCCGTCCATAGAGTGGCGCTTGGTACGATAAGAACTCACGTTTCATCATGCCCAGGTGTGAACCGGAGACGCAGAGGAACAGATCGGCTTTGCTCAAAACCTGATCCCAAAAGTTCTGCAATTGTCCGGCAATTCCTGGTGTAACTTCCAGCAAGTAGGTAAACTCATCGATGAAGAGGGTTAACCGGCCCTGACGGGATAGGTTGGCCACTTCGCGCCAAGCCTGCTCCCAGGTGCTGTAGGTGAAATCGTTATGGATGGGTACACCAGGATTGGCAAATTCATACACCGCCTGTGAGAATGAGCGTAACTGCACCGCTGCGGACGTAGGTGAGGCGACCCAGTACAGGGCACGGTTGTGCGAACGGTCAATCCAAGTAGTTAATAGCGCGGTTTTTCCCACGCGTCGTCGCCCATAAAGTACCAGAAAACGACCACCTGGTGCTTGCCATTCTGCGTCCAACACCGTAAGTTCTTGCTCACGCCCCACAAATTTTGTATTCATGCCGTCTTCCTCTTACTCCTTTTTATTCATTCTATACTTTTAAGTATTATACTTTAAAGTATAAAAACACAAAAATCCTCATAGAGAAAGATGAGCATAGAGTCGCGCGCACTGAAGATCAGGATGCCGAAGAGGGTGCCAGAATCGTAGCAAACGCCTCCTCCAGCGCCATCTGCTGCCCAGTGGCGAACGCCTCGGCAAAGACCACTGGGTCCAGCGCTTCACGCACCGTCACCAGCGCAGCGTCGGCCAGAGAACGTGTCGGTCCGGCAATCGCATTATGGATCTGGCTGTGTGCCTCGTCTGCTAGCCCAAAGAGGGTGGCAGCGCGCAGGTACTGTTGTTGTGCAGTGGCGAGACGGGCGGCGATCAAGAGCCGTTCAACTTCATCAAGGGTGATCTGGCGCGGATCGGCATGATAAGCCATGCTTTGCGCCAACCACTGCTCCGCCTCTGCCAACGCTCCTGTAGCCAGGGCGGACTCTGTCAGGTAGGTATAGTTGCGCGCCAGGAAGAATTTTTCTTGCTGTTCCAGACAGAAATTGATGCTCTCGTACAGGAGGCGTTGCGCTTCGGTGGCATTGCCTTGATACAGGATAATGAGCGCCAGGAGTGGTTGCCACTCACAACGCATCGTTGCGTAGTTGTGAGTGGCGGCAATGGTCATGACTTCTTGAAAATATGTGTGAGCCTGTGCCAGATCGCCCTGTAAGAACGCCACGCGCCCCAGAAGGGCAAGGCCATTACCAATCGCGGATTGATCCCCGCGCAGCCGATTGATAGTCAGGCTCTCTGTAGCGAGGGTTGTTGCTTGGGCAACTCCCCCCTGATTGAGATGGAAGTCGGTATATGTCATAAGATGAGTAGACAAAAGGAAGTTACGATCCGTAGCCGCGCCGAATGCAAAATCCTCGGCAGACCCATCACTTGTTCGGTTCAGCGCAATCGCGCGTTCTAAAGCAGCAGCCTTCGCCGCGCCAGGCAACGTAGCTGCAAGCGAACCCCACGCGGCCGCCTGCAAAAGCTGGTTTGAAGAGCTTTCCAACAGTTGCAGTATCTCATCGGTATAGACAATTCTGGCTTCGGGCGGAACCGCGTTTGCCACAACGAGCAATAGCCCAAGGCGCAGATCGACCGGAAAGCTCTGGCGCTGCGGCAGGAGTTGTTTGAGCCAGCCGGCGGTCTCATACCGTTGGCCGATCAGGAACCAGAAATAACTAAGCGGCATCATCGCCCACGCCGCGTCGGCATACCGCTTTTCACCAAATAGCCACTTTAATGCACTACGCAGGTTATCTTGCTCCGGCACGAGCCGTGCAACCCAGATTGCGGCCTCCGCCCCGCGCAGATAGCGATCGCCGATGCGGAAGAGCTGAAGATAGGCGAGATAATGACGCTGCCGCAACGCTGTTGCTTCCCCATGAAGCTGTAGTTGCTCCAGGGCAAATTCCCGAATCGTTTCCAACAACAGAAATCGTGGCTTGCCGGTGTTGGTGATTTCGCCATGCACTAGACTCTTATTTACCAGAGCGCGGAGATTGGAGAGCAGAGATTGGGCTGTAACATCCTCACGCAGTTGCTCTTCTGCTCTCTCCAATTCATCCACCATCACTGCTGCCACCTCGGGTAGCGCAAAGCCACCAACGAAGATGCCCAGTGCGCGAAAGAGGATGCGTTCCTCTTCACTCAGCAACGCGTAACTGCGTGTAATCGCGTCGCGCAAGGTGCGCTGTTGGGGCGGGAGATCCCTGGCGCCATTTACTAGCAGATCAAGCGGGCGCGTTTGCAATTGCGCAAGTAGTTGGGTCGGTGCGAAGAGGTCGATCTGCGCCGCGCACAATTCAATCGCCAGCGGCAGGCGATCCAGCCGTTCACAGATCGCGGCCACATCTGCGCGATTGTGGGTAGACAGGCTGAATTCGCTATTGACGGCTTGCGCGCGCTGGACAAAAAGTTCGAGCGCAGCCGTGAGCGCCAATGGGGGAACTTTGTAACATTGCTCTGAACGCAAATGCAATCGCTCGCGGCTGGTCGTCAGCACGATCACGCCCGGACATTCAGCCACTAACGTTGCCACCAAGTGCACCGCCTCGTCCGCTAGAGTCGGAGCGAGCAATTGCTCAAAGTTATCCAAAACCAAAAGCAGAGATTTGCGGCGTAAATACTCGACGAGTCGGATTTGTGACGGTTTGGCACTAACGGCATTGCTGTTACTGGCGGCAAGGATTGCCGCGGCCATGGTCGCGGCGTCGCTGATGGCTGCCAGCGGGACAAAGAGTACGCCATCGCGATAGTGCGGCTGTAACTGCGCGCCCACCGCCAGTGCCAACCGCGTCTTGCCGATACCTGGCGGCCCGACCAGTGTCAACAAGCGTCCACCGTGACCGAGCAGGCGATTACAAAGCTGGTTGACTTCGGCCGCGCGGCCAATCAATTCGATCGGCAGGGCGGGCAGTGGGGCGTAATCCGCTGTATGCTCTTCTGCAACCCTCGTTTGGGTGGTGCGCTGAAAGGTGACAGAGGCGGGCGGGCGTTCGCCACGCGCCAGGGCGGCCTGCTCGATCAGGTTGGCAGCAGTTTGGGGATCATCCTGCAAGCCCAACGCTGCGATAAAGCGCTCAGCCACGGCCTGGAGATCGGGCTGGCGCTGGGCTTTTTCCAGGTTACAAATCAACGACTCACTATAGCCCAGCGCGGCGGCAAGGTCGCGCTGGGTCATACCGGCCTGTTTGCGCAAATGTTTGAGCAGGGGGCCAAACGCTAGCGTTGTGGTAAAGACCATTGAGGTGAGCCTCTGTTTCCGAACCATAACTGCAACAAAATGATACTCTGCTTATCAGCATACTCTATTTATGACAAATAAGCTATCGCGTTTTGCGGATTTTTTGTAAAGTTTTTGCATAGAAAGCGCTAGTGCATTGCCGCCACACGCTGTAGAGTAGACCTATGGGCAGAATCATCCGACGCACAGTCACGATCACCATTACCGAAAGCTGGACAATTGTCTGGACAGATGAGGGCCGGACGGATGACACGTCGCAACCGCAAGCCGCAAATGTTGTGCAGGATCAACCAACACCGCAGGAGGAACCCGATGAAACGATTTTACCCACCGTAACGCCTGGCGCCGCCTCGGAGGCGCAGCCGAATGATGGGACTGCCAAGCCCAAGGCAGGCCGTCAACGCAAACGCACCCGCCGTCGCCGTGGCGCAGGAGATCAACCCAGTACGTAAGACAAGGTTCGCTCAAAAAGGAAATTCAGATGAACAACCAACAACTGCTCCAAAAGCTGACAGAACTATTACCGCGACGTAAATTTTTGCAGACTGCGGCAATCGGTGCAACCGCCAGTGCACTGGCTGCCTGTGTGCTGCCGCCTATAACACCAGCCGTAAAGCAAGGTATTTCAGCAACCAATACAGCTACCAAACCAGGAGATGTCATGCTCGAGCCTATTTATATTGCGCCCCATACAACACCCGAAATCCCCTTGTTCCCAGGCATCACAGTCGAGATCAAGCTCACGCATACGCAAACTGCCGATCGCTTTGCCAGTGTTGAAGTGGCGGTCGCACCCAAAACGATGGGTCCCGCACCCCATCTGCATCAAGCATTGGATGAAATCATGCTTGTGTTGGAAGGGGAAGCGAGCGTTTTAGTCGGCAAGGAAGTAACTGTGATCAAAACCGGTGGCTGGCATCTGCGCCCGCATGGGATTGTCCACACCTTCTGGAATGCGACAGATAAACCACTGCGGTTTATTGACATCTATCCCAATCAGAATTTTGAAGAGTTTTTCCCAGAATTAAGCGCCCTCATCGGCGGGATGATGAGCAAAGGCGTATCGCCCACATCCGCAGAATTTTTGGGCGCAATGCAGGCGCTGGACGCGAAGTGGGGCATGACTGCGTACTATGATCAACGCCAGCCTATTGTTGAAAAATATGGGCTGAAGTAACGGATTGATCTGGCGGGCAAGGTCACGAAGAAGGTGCGCTATGGCAGCGCCGAAGGCACTCGTCTGGAGGTGGAACTGCCTTAGGTGACTGTGGACATGTTTCCCCGACAACTGTAAAATCGTACCGCGTAGCACTAGAGAGTGTGTCATACTCTCTAGTACACTTGGGCGGAAATAACCATA
>JBBRVA010000668.1:0-4905 GCA_038247295.1 Caldilineales bacterium
GGCTGGCCAGATGAGCCGGAGCGGTTGGCGTGTGCGTTACAAAGTGCCGTGCTAGACGCTGATGGGGCTGGTTTCCCCGCCGGGCTGGAAACGATGATCGGGGCACGTGGCGTCAAGCTTTCTGGTGGACAGATCCAACGCACAGCGGCGGCGCGCATGTTTGTGCGCAGCGGTCCACAGGGAGCAGAATTGCTCATCTTTGACGACCTATCGAGCGCGCTCGATGTTGAAACCGAGTTAATGCTTTGGCAACGCGTCTTTACCTTACAGACCACTTGCCTGGTCGTTTCGCATCGACGCCCGCTGTTGGAACGGGCCGATCAAATTCTCGTTATGGAAAATGGTCGCATTACGGCGCAAAACGAATCTAGAGATGCAAAAACTTTTTGCAAGAGGTAGAGAAAATTAGCCGCTAAGCTGAAGTAGTTTTTACTGCTATATCGGATAATGATATAATAAAAACTATGGCAATTAAATCGTACAAGAATGCAGAAACGCGTGACATCGCAGAAAATGTCAGTTCCAAAGTAGCTCGACGATTGTTGCCACTAGAACTTCATGAAAGCGCTCGCCGAAGACTGGCAGCATTGAGTGCAATGATCGATCTTGCAGAGTTATTCGTATTTCGCGGATGGCGACTCGAGTTATTAAAAGGTGAGCGTGCAGGCCAATACAGCATCAGAATTAATGATCAGTATCGGATTTGCTTCATGTGGGATGGCACTGATGCTGAGGAAGTTGAAATTATAGATTATCATTAGGAGATTCATATATGTTTAAACCGAGACGCCAAATTGCGGTACACCCAGGGGATATCCTCCAAGAAATTCTGGATGAGAATGGTATTACACAATCGAGATTAGCTAGCCACCTGGGTGAGACACAATCGAAAATAAATGAAATTTGCCGGGGGAAACGAGGCATAACGCCTGATATGGCGATGAAATTAGGTCGAGCTTTTGATCAAAGTGCTCTGTTCTGGCTGAATCTCCAAAAGAACTGGGAACTGAGCCAGCTAGACGAGTCGGCCTATCTACAAATTGAGCCGATCTTGCTCCCTGCTTGATAAATTTAGCAAAGAGACAAACGGTTGTCCCGGCACTAGGCTTTTACCTACGCTTCTGTTTAACCTCAGGATCGATCATTTTATATATCATTGGTCGCCGCTGGCTTGGGGATCTGCGCCTTGCGGCTGACCAAATCATAACGAAAGCCTTCGGACAGTACATGCAGACGCATATCGGTCACCGCCACGGGGGCGTGACGCTGCACCTGATCCACGTTGGTATAGCCCATCTCAGCGCCATCCATCACGATCACCGAACCGCGACCCACAATTTCGACAATATTTTTGCCATCGATAATGGCCGACGTGTCTTCATCTACGCCAAGACCAATAATAAACGGATTGTAGGCCACGGCCACCATCAGGCGACCAGTGCGGCCGCGCCGTTGAAAGTGCTGATCGATGACGACGCGATTGGTCAGCCCTAGACCGGGCGTCAATTGCACCATGCGCTGTGTAGGCCATTCACCTTGTTTGCCAAAGGCGATCATGTGTTGGCACAGGTAAGAGGCCGCCCGCACTGGTGCCGGCCACCAAAATTCCTTCATTGTTGCGGCGGCGGATGGTCTGGGCGATGGCAGTGCCGCCCAACAACGTTGTCAAGCGGAGTTGGTTGCCACCGGTTAGAAAGATCGCCGTCGCTTGATCCAGCACGGCTACCCGGCCAGCATCCTGGGCCTCACTGCGCGCATCGATCTGAAGAACTTCCACATCGGCGGCGCCCAAATCCCGAAAGAGAGCATGATAGAGCTCGCCGACGCGGCCGGGCTGGGTCGAAGCCGCCGGGATCACGGCAATCCGGGCTTGGTCACCACCGGCACGGGTCAGAAACGCATTCAAAATACGGCGGGCCTTCATCTTATCCTCGGCGCCCCCAATTGCCATTAACACACCACGCGTGCTGGGTGGGGCCGGAAAATCTACGCTCATCAGAAGCGTCCTCCTTATCTAGCGCGTAAGGTCATCTCAAAGAGTATAATATCAGCCAATCGAGTCGGCCAATCGAATTGGGTAGCCGCAGAAGCTCATATCTAAACCTCCAACCGTCCCTTATATCCCGGTCTATAGTCAACCAGATAATTTTCCCATAAACTCACATTATGTTAACCACGCTGATTGAGCAGAATGAGTTGAAACGCATAAAACAAATATTCAAAAAAGATAGGAATTTGCACGATGAAACTGTTTTCAACGAAAACCCACGGGGTATTGGACTATACGTCTGTGGTGGCCTTGCTTGCGTTGCCGCGGACGATGGGCTGGAGCAAACATGTTACGAATATACTGACCGCTTCGGCGCTGGGTACGTTGGTCTACAGTTTGCTGACCCGTTACGAACTAGGCGCGCTCAAAGTGCTGCCAGTCAAGACGCACCTGGGGCTAGACGCGCTCAGTGGTCTCTTGCTGGCCATCGCGCCCTTTGTCTTCCTGCGCGAAAAGCAAAATGTCAACAAAACCTTGCTGGGCATCGGGATCTTTGAGATCAGCGCCGCCCTGCTCACCGATCGCGAAGTGCAGCAGACTAACAGCGTTGCGCCATCTGTCCCAGCCCAAACGTTGCCACTTGAAGATCCTGTGCGGCAGCAAGCCATCCAACAGGGTGTGCAGCCGGTAATGCAACAGGAAAACGAGACATGGGCGTCTTACGCCGCATAAACGTAAGCGCTAATTCAGCACATTGGTTGGCAAGCGACGCGACATCCTCCTTGGCGCAGACTCAGTCATATCCATACGTTAACGGGTTTCACAATAATGTTAGACATGATCCGAGAACGAATAGGATGAGTAGAGCGTAGGCTTACGCTACCCAAGCAGGCAAAGGACAGGTAATTTCGTGCCCTTTCTTATTCTACTAGGAGTTACGCTGTTGGGAACGCGGCCATCTCTGGCGGCAGCGGGCATGGATGGGGGCGTTCCCAACTGCGTAACTCCTATCTACCTCGAAGTATATCGCCAAGCTGTACCCAGATCTCTACCAAAACCAGTCCCAATTTGTTACTCTAATTCCAGCCGCTCAGATTAGTGTGGCGCCGTGCTAAAAGACGGCGCTATACTAATCTGAGCGTAAAGTGGCCACGTTTGCAGGGCAGAATGTAGACAGCCCCTAAAGTTCGGCAGTAATTGCGAAGCTGTTTAATAGCTTGGATATAGCCAGCAGGATCGACAATCCACAACCTATAGAGGAATTTTACAATGAGCAACTCCGACAGCAAGAAACTGAACAGACGAGATATGATGAAGGCGATGGGCACTACCGCGGGCGCCGTCAGTCTTGATCTTTCATCACAACAGAAAAGCCAAGGCAAAACCGAAAAGACACCAGTCGCGGCGGCAGCGGCGGCGATCAGCGCACAAGGCACAGATCAAACAGCACAGGTGCCCAGTGTCGCCGACGGCGAGCATTTAACCACCAACCAGGGCTTACGGGTTAGCGACGATCAGAACTCATTACGTGCCGGTTCACGTGGCCCAACGTTAATCGAGGATTTTCACTTTCGCGAGAAGATCACCCATTTCGACCATGAGCGCATTCCAGAACGTGTAGTCCACGCACGGGGCTCCGGCGCCCACGGCGTCTTCCAGGTCTACGACGATTCAATGGCGCAGTACACCAAAGCCAGCTTTCTGCGCGATCCATCCATCCAGACCCCAGTCTTCGTGCGCTTCTCAACGGTGAACGGATCGCGTGGTTCCGCCGATACAGTGCGTGACGCGCGCGGATTTGCCACCAAGTTTTACACAAACGAAGGTGTCTTTGATCTGGTGGGCAATAATATCCCGGTCTTCTTTATTCAAGACGCGATTAAATTTCCCGACCTTGTCCATGCCTTTAAGCCGGAACCAGACAATGAAATCCCCCAGGCATCGACTGCCCATGATACCTTCTGGGATTTTATTGGGTTAACGCCCGAATCGATGCACATGATTATGTGGGTAATGTCTGACCGTGCCATTCCGCGCAGCTACCGCATGATGGAAGGCTTTGGCGTGCATACATTCCGCCTGGTGAATGACGAGGGGGTATCAACCTTTGTCAAGTTTCACTGGAAACCATTGCTGGGGGTACATTCTTTAGCTTGGGATGAAGCGCAAAAACTGGCCGGGAAAGACCCTGACTATCATCGGCGCGATTTGTGGGACGCCATCGCAGCCGGCGCCTATCCCGAATACGAGCTTGGTGTCCAACTTGTAGCCGAAGAAGATGAATTAACCTTCGATTTCGATCTACTGGATGCCACAAAAATCATCCCAGAAGATCTGGTGCCGGTCCAACGCATTGGCAAGCTGACACTGAACCAGAATCCCGAAAATTTCTTCGCTGAAACCGAGCAGGTTGCATTTCACTTGGGGCACATTGTGCCCGGCATTGACTTTAGCAATGATCCGCTGTTACAGGGCCGGCTCTTCTCTTATTTGGACACCCAGATCAACCGCTTTGGAGGCCCGAATTTCCACCAATTGCCAATCAATCAGCCTCGGGTAGCCGTCAATAACTATCAGCAAGACTCCTTTATGCGCTACAATAACCGCCCGGGTAAAGTCAACTACGAACCGAACTCGCTGGGTGGCAATGCCAAGCAAGCGCCGCCAGAAGAAGGCGGTTATGTGAGCTATCCAGCGCCAGTGGAAGGTGCCAAGGTGCGCGAACGCAGCGAAACTTTTGGTGACCATTTCAGCCAAGCTACACTTTTTTATAACAGTATGTCCGATCCAGAAAAGGAGCACATTATTCAGGCGCTCCAATTCGAATTAGGCAAAGTGACAGTCAAAGCGGTGCAGCAACGTATGGTTGATTTGCTGGGCAATGTAGATACAGACCTGACCAGTGCGGTAGGCAA
>JBBRVA010000669.1:0-4891 GCA_038247295.1 Caldilineales bacterium
AGCAGGCTATTTCAATGGCCCAGCCCAAAGTGTCGGGTCGCTAGATAGGCGATTAGTGGTTAACCTCTATAATTTGGCGCAACCGGATCCCATAATTTTTTCTAACTCCTCTAGCGGCAGTGCATACGCGGTGTGCCCCTGATAGCCCGTCATCGTTTCCGCGGCGCACAACGCATTCAAGATCGACTCTTCGACGGCTTCGGCGACCGCATTAAAGAAAGAATTTAGCTGATCGTGCGGGATCATCTGTAAAGCGATGGGCGCTTTGCTGTCGGGTGGCACATGGTTGCCGGTGGCAAAGGCGATAAAAATATCCCCGCTGCTGTTGTAACCATTGCCGCCCACACGCGCCAACCCCACCGTGGCCCGGCGCGCTAAGCGTTTGCATTGGACGGGCAGGAGCGGCGCATCGGTGGCGACGACGACGATGATCGAGCCGTCGGAAACAGGCTGATCCCACGGTTTTGGCACCTTGTTGGGTGGGATTGCGCGCCCGACTGCCACACCATCGACCCGTAAATGTTCGCGCCAGCCATAGTTGGCCTGCACCAACGCACCCACTGTATAACGGCCACTTTCTACTTCAACGAGGCGCGACGCCGTGCCGATGCCGCCTTTAAAGCCGTGGCAGATCATCCCCGTGCCGCCACCGACATTGCCTTCGGCCACTGGGCCGCTTTTCGCATTGGCCATCGCCGCCAAGAGATCAGCCTGGGTAAGGTGGAAGGCGTTGATATCGTTGAGCCAGCCGTCGTAGGTCTCGGCCACCACGGGCAACAGCCAGGCCGAATCGGGTTGGCGACTTGTTTCATACGCCACCAGCGCATCGCGTACGACACCCACTTGATGCGTGTTCGTAATCGCAATTGGCGTTCCCAACAAGCCCGCCTCTTCTAGCCAGTGAATACCCGTCATTTCGCCATTGCCATTAAAGGAGTAGTAGCCAGCAAAGCAGTGGTCGGTCTGAATCTGATCTTCACGTGGCACGATCACGGTAATACCCGTGCGCGCGATGCGCGGTTCGTCGTGGATCAACGTCGTGTGGCCGACCCAAACGCCAGGCACATCGGTAAGTGCGTTGAGCGGACCGGGCGGCAGTTCGCCAATCACAATCCCCAGTTCGCGCAAACGTTTTCGGCTCATTCCATTCTCCTTTGAGTTGATCAGCAATTGCTTTGGTAGGCTACATATCATAGTTGAAGCAGGCAGGTTGGCGAAATAGATAAACGTGAGTGAACGAACCTTGCTATGATCTAACAAAAAACACAACCGTCACTTTGAGTGGTAACGGTTGTGTTAGCTATACAGATTGGCAATGAATCGCTTTTTCGCGAAGCTTCAGCGATGCCGATCCGGTCGTTCTATTCACGCACATGTTTGGTGCGCTACGGTGTCTGAAGGGCTGGTTGATAGACGATAAGCGGCAAGTACATGGCAGGACGCCCAGTAATACAAGCAACACTGTTGGCATTGGGAATACATGGGGGTCGGTGTGCTGACAATATTGTCGCTGTTAAAGAGTTGGACTGCACCAACGACCAGATCGAGCGCGTTTAGATCGATGTTACTCAGGGACCCGTCCGGCGTAGCGATTTGTAGCAAGTCACCCAGTTGAACCGTGCCCGTGGGCAGATTAACATGGGCGGCGAGATTGTCCAAAGCAGTGACGGTAGCAGCATCGCTGCCCACATCGGCGGCGGCCGCTAGCAATTGCGCCAACGTAATATCGGTCGTTAACACCTGTTCTGGTGTGGCCGCACCTAAATCGAGTTGGAGATCATCAAGTAGCTCCTCCAAACCCACACTACCTTGCGCCAGACCGTTGGCATCCAGTGCCGTCAGATTGAGATCAGCACCGAGCAGATCACCCAGCAGTGCATCCAGTAAAATGCCTTGTTCTGAATCGACGTTGGTCAAGCGCGAGCCGGTCGTCACGCAGGCGCCAGTGGGGCAAACAGTTTGGGCTTGCGCTTGAGTGGGCAGCAGGACAAACAAACTAATCAATACGATTCCAATCAGCAGCAACTTAGCGCGCCAGGCATAAGTCGCTTGCGGCCAAGCCGCAGACTTTCCGATCAAGTTTATTGACATAATAATTTACTTTTGGGTAAATTTAACCCATGCGACAAATAGAGAAAAAAGACTAGAATAACGTATTCAACAACAGAGCGCGAAGGATGGAAACGAAGAAGTTCTCACATAGTAGACACATTGGATGGGTTAACCAATGTGGTAAGGCTCGATCAGCTTTAGGCGAGGTAAGAGATCGGAAAATTAAAACTTACGTATATATTACTTTTTATTCTATTTTCACAGAATATATGCGATATACTTGAATAAAAAGAAAGGTACGCAAAGTAACTTCGTTAGACGCAGAGAGTGTCCAAATGGATTCATCCAATTTAGAACTTGCTGCAACAGAATAAAACAATGGCAACGGTGAGGAATGTGACGTAGATAGTGGTGAATCAGATTTTAAGTTTCTATCCGCCAAATTACGCAGATTATGTTACGAAGCTTGGCTTAGAGCCCATCCTTCAGAATAGCTTGATGCTTCGACCAACATTTGTCATTAGATTAAATCGTTAGTTGTGAGAATCTACATATTGCGTATAATAGATGCAATTTGTCATGCTAGTTTCCCCTGGGATCCCTTTTGTTGCCCAGGATAAATGGCAACACAATATTGCCTGAAATATAGATTATAGCGCCATTTATTCTGCGGACACAGGAGAGAAATTGACGTAGAGGCGTAAAAAGATTAATTTGAACTCGATCTGCGAGTGATTGGCAATATTTATTACAACTACCTTTCATTCGCAGCAGAATAACCAACGGACCACAGCTTACTTTGCACTGATTGGGGACAATAGGGAGAGGAAGATGATTCGACACAAACCGCTTCTGGGCAGGGTTGCAATCGTACTATTGATCTGCTTACTTTTGCCATTAGCAGTTGCTGCCTGCCGTGGTGGTGCAGCACCAGCCAGCGCGCCGGCCCAAGATACCGCAACGAACACTCCAGCCATTCTACGCGTGGGTTGGCCGGGTAGCCCCGACACATTAAATCCGGGTACGGGGATATTGGCAGAGGCCTATACAATCTATTCATTGGTCTATGACACGCTTTTTACGCTACAGCTAGACGGCACTTACAAACTGAATGTGGCCGAAAGCTATGAAGTATCGGATGATGGCAAGGTCTGGACGTTCAAAATACCAACCGGTGTTAAATTCCATGATGGTCAACCGTTGACGGCCAAGGATGTCGCCTTTTCACTCAATTTCTATAAGGCACACGAGGATTTTCCCTATCTCAATTTTTATACGCTTGCTTTTGAAAGCATCGAGGCGTCAGATGACACGACTGTGGTGCTAACCCTGACCGAAGCCATTCCTAATCTGGAAAGCCAGTTGCTCGCCTTATATATTTTGCCGGAACACATTTGGGGGCAATACACCGAAGGCGCAGCCGCCGCCGAATATGAAAACCCAGCGATGATCGGCAGTGGCCCCTTCAAGCTGCAAGAGTATCAGCAGAACGAGTTTGTCCACCTGGTTGCCAATCCAGATCATCGCCTAACGCCGCCCAAGATCGATGAGATTATCTTCCAGACCTTTGGCAATGCAGATGCCCTGGTGCAAGCGCTTGTAACCGGACAAGTCGATATGATCACCGAAATGCCCAGCACAGCTGTGCCGGTGTTGGAGCGCACAGAAAATGTTCAAGTAGTAAACGGTGCACCACTTTCGCCCCAATTACGCGATATCATCTTCAACCAATTGGCGCCAGAAAATTGTCCAGCCGAAGATGGCATTTGTAGTGGCCACCCTGCCCTGCGCGACCGTGCCGTGCGCCTGGCGTTGGCCCACGCCACCGACAAGCAAAATATCATTGATGTAGCAATGCTTGGGCTGGCAAAACCAGGGCTAACCTTAGTAGCGTCCGGCCAAGCCTATTGGTATAACGACACACTGCAAGATTACGCCTTTGACATTGCGCAGGCCAATCAGATCCTCGACGAGGCCGGCTATTTGGATACCGATAACGATGGCGTGCGCGAACTACCCGATGGCAGCCGCCCGCTCACCTTTCGCCTGCAATGGGCCAACGATATCCCCGAAGCGCCCCGTATTGCCGAGTTACTCGGCCAGACCTGGGGACAAATCGGCGTCAAAACAGAGCCGCAAGCGGTGGATCCCGATGCGCTAACTGCCGCCTGCTGTCCAGCCTTTGACTTCGACATCATGATCTGGGGTTGGAGTTGGGGGCCAGATCCGAACGATCCGCTCGGCGTGATGCGCAGCGACCAGATTCCGACCGGCAGCAGTGAGAGTGGCTACTCCAATCCAGAGTATGACCAGCTCTACGACCAACAGGCAGTGGAATTGGACCCCGAGCAGCGCAAAGCAATTGTCTGGCAGATGCAGGAAATTGTCTTCAACGATGTAGTTTACGTGATTCCCTACTACCATGATGTAGTACAAGCGTTTCGCACCGATCGCTTCCAGGGCTGGATTGTTGACCAACCCACACTGGAATTGTCCGACCCGAGTTCGTTGGTGACGATCGAACCAGTGCAATGATTTACGATTTTTGATTTACGATTTACGAAGCTATTTGGTAATCGAAGTAGCTTCGTAAATCAAAAATCGTAAATCGTAAATCTCCATTTACACCATGAACCAATATCTGCTAAAAAAAATCGGTTGGGCGCTGCTCACCGTGGCCTTTGTCGTCGTGCTCAACTTCTTTCTCTTTCGCATCCTTCCCGGCGACCCGGCGCGCATGGTGCGCGATCCACGGTTGACCCAGCAGGCAGTCGAGGCGATCCGCGTGCGCTTTGGGTTGGATCAGCCACTGCATACCCAATTTCTGCTCTATGTCCGC
>JBBRVA010000670.1:0-4880 GCA_038247295.1 Caldilineales bacterium
CCAACGGTTGCGGAAACGCCAACCACAGATGGGGCTGTGACTGTGACTGCGACAGCTGAACCGACGGCAACAATTGCAACAGATACGCCAACACCGGATGTAACCAATACACCTGAAGCAACGACGGTGCCCACGGTTACGCCTACCGTGGCGCCGGAAGAACCAACGGCGACGCCGATCGAGACTTTGCTGCCGGCGCCGACCGAAACTCCTGAAGCTTCTGCCACCACAGAACCAACGGCAGAGCCATCCGCGACAAGTGAAGCCTCGGCGACAACAGAGCCTGTGGCCACCACTACTGCTGAAGCAACAGTGGGAGAAACGCCACTTCCTTTAGAAACTACATTGCCACTGCCGTCGGCAACGCCGACAACGGCAGTGGCAACGCCAGTTCCGCCAACTGCACTGCCAACTGTGCCGCCCACGGTAGCGCCGCCGCCGACAGTGGCGGCGCCAACGGCGACTGTTAGTGCAGCAGAGCCGACTAGTGAAGCGCCGGCGGTTGAAGGTGCTGCTGTAAACAGTACTACGACCGCACAAACAATACCCATACCGACATTGACGCTAACTGTCGTACTCTCACCAACGCAGGCCAGCGAGCACGAAGTGCGGCCCACCTTCACGCCTACACCGGTCAATCTATCTCCCGTGCGCTAATGGCAATTGACTGCAATTTGCGCACACTCTGGGCCTGCATGATTTGACCCAGCGCCTAAGTCACAGTACAATAGAGGTTGGTGTGCGCCTTGGCGGTCTGTGTTTACTCTGGACTAAGCGTGGGCGCATCATTTTTGCCTGCAAATTATACTGCGATTTTTGAATACTTTTTGAATCGTTATTGTTCCTGCACATACAAGGTTTAACCTGTGTTTGAAAGTTTAAGTGACAAACTACAAGCCGTTTTTGACCGACTGGCGCGCCAGGGCAAACTGAGCGAGAATGACGTCAATACTGCGCTGCGCGAAGTGCGTCTGGCGTTGCTGGAAGCCGATGTCAACTTCAAGGTTGTAAAAGACTTTGTAGAGCGGGTCAAAGTGCGCGCGATTGGCGCCGAGGTCATGAACAGTCTGACGCCTGCGCAACAGGTCGTTAAGATTGTCAATGAAGAGCTGATCGAATTGCTGGGTAAGCCGGCGCCGCTCAATCTTTCTGGCCAGCCCCCCATGGTGATTATGCTGGTCGGTTTGCAAGGCGCCGGTAAGACGACAATGGCGGCCAAATTAGCCCTCCATTTACGCAAATCTGGTCAGCGCCCGCTGTTGGTGGCCGCGGATATTTATCGGCCAGCCGCGATTCAGCAATTGGAAGTGCTTGGCAAACAAATTGACGTACCAGTCTACAGCGAAGGCACTCAAGTGCCCGCCTCGACGATTGCAAAAAATGCCACGCGGCTTGCGCGCGAGAAAGCCTATAACATTGTCATTCTTGACACGGCTGGTCGTTTGCAGATCGACGAGACGATGATGCAAGAGTTGGAACAGGTGCGTATGATCACCCGGCCCAACGAGGTGTTGCTGGTCGTCGATGCAATGACCGGTCAAGAAGCAGTGAGCGTGGCCGAAGGCTTTAATGCGCGGGTCGCGATCACAGGTCTGATTATGACCAAGATCGACGGTGATGCGCGCGGTGGCGCAGCGTTAAGCGTACGCCAAGTAACGGGTGTGCCGATCAAATTCCTTGGTATTGGTGAAAAACTGGCCGATCTGGAGCCATTTCAACCAGACCGGTTGGCTGGTCGCATCCTCGGCATGGGCGATGTTTTAACGCTGATCGAACGCGCACAAGAAAGTATTACCGAAGAAGATGCGCTGGCGATGGAAAAGAAGTTGCAAGGTGGCGACTTCGATTTTGAAGATTTCCTTGGCCAGTTGCGGCAGATCAAAAAGCTAGGGCCAATCACTGATATCATGAATATGATCCCTGGCATGAGTAAGATGACCAAAGGTTTGGATCCGCGCATGGCAGAAGGTGGCCTGAAGCGGACTGAAGCCATTATTAATAGCATGACGCGCAAAGAGCGCCAATTTCCAGATGTCCTCAATGCCAGTCGGCGCCGGCGGATCGCAAGCGGTAGCGGCACCACGGTGCAGGATGTGAATGCACTCGTCAAACAATTCCGCGAAATGCAGAAGATGATGAAGCAAATGGGCATTATGGGTGGTGCTAAAAAGGGCAAAGGTCAACGACGCGGCTTTATGGATATGTTCGGCGGTATGGGATAAGCACGAAGATCGACCATCAATTGTAATCAATTGTAACTCGTCATTCATTACTCGCCAATGGCAAATCGTTAATTTAAAAACTATCGCACAGTTATCGCTTATAGCAAGGAGTCAAAATCACCGTGGTTCGTATTCGTTTACGCCGTATGGGCGCCAAAAAGAAACCGTTTTATCGTATTATCATTGCCAGCAAGCAGTCACCGCGTGATGGCCGTTTTATCGAATCGATTGGGACGTACGATCCCAACACACAGCCAGAAACTGTCACGATGCAGACTGATCGCGCCGCATACTGGCTGGGCGTAGGTGCCCAACCAAGTGATGGTGTTGTGCGCATCTTGAAGAAGGCTAATCTGATTGATGGCGAAGGCAAGCCAGTTCCACAGACGACAGAAGCTGCTGCCGTAGCTGCCTGAGGAAGGCGTCTTACTAAGTGATGTTACACAGCTTCTCCTGGGAACGCCGGCATCCTGCCGGCCTGCCGCCAGGGATTGGGTGCCCCCCCTAGGCGCGTTCCCAGTGCGTAACATAACTATCAGTTAGCAGTGGGCAGCTTGGCCAATCTTTGGCCTTAAACTGTTCACTGGTAGCTTGTTTACGATTTAATCGCGCTACCGACCACACTGGATTGGGGTTGCTTGTATGGAAGATCTAATCAAATTTCTGGCTAAATCATTGGTAGAAGCGCCGGATCAAGTTGATATCTCGCGCAAAGAGACACGCCGTACCACAATCCTTAAGTTGCAGGTGGCGCCAGAAGATACCGGCCGAGTGATTGGTAAACATGGTCGTGTGGCTAGTGCTATGCGTGCTTTGTTGGCAGTTGCAACTCGACATGACGAACGTGATGTTATTTTGGAAATCGATTAGCTATTGTCGTTGGCCAAATAATCGTTAGTCAAATCAACTGTTGTAGCTAACATACGTTAGCTCTGCTACCTAAACTGATCTACAGGCTAACAAAAAGAAGACAAAACAGCGGAAGATATAATTTTTCGCTGTTTTTCATATTATGGGTCTAAATATCGTTATGCAAGCCAACCCCGCCTGCGCTCGACAAGTTTTCATTGTGGGTAGTTAGAACAAAACAAAATGCCTGAAGAAAAATCGGAAAAACAACGCCGTCCACTCAACACGAAGCCTCGCCAAACGTCGGATAGCCGTACCAGACAGCCCTACATGCACCGTAACCAATCTGTCCATGTGCCGGATGGATATATGGTCGTTGGCTTGATCACAGGCGTGCATGGGCTGAAAGGCGAAGTCAAAGTTGAACTGCATACCGACTTCCCCGAACGTTTTGCCCCAGGGGTCCTTGTGCTGATCGGTGATGAACTAATTGAAGGCACAATCACCAATGTGCGTCCTCACAAAAACCAGATCTTGCTGACGCTAGAAGGTGTACGCAACCGCGATGAAGCAGAGGCGTTGCGTGGTCATTGGCTCTTTGTCGATGAGGATGACGCGGTCGAGTTAGAAGATGACACCTACTGGGTGCACGATATTGTTGGCATGTCTGTTCACACTGAGGATGCCCAACTGCTTGGCACAGTAAAGGAAGTTATCTTTACGGGTGCCAACGAAGTTTATGTTGTAGCACCGGAACCTTCTGTGAATCAAGGTAAGGATTTGCTCTTGCCGGCCATCGCTGATGTAGTGCAAAAGGTTGATTTGTCAGCTAACTTGATGATTGTAAGGCTTTTGCCAGGGTTGCTAGAGGAATAAAGCTTGACAAACGGGTCGATCTACAGTATTCTCGCAATAATGAGATTGTTCAACAAATAAAAAGCATTTAAAAGTGTTAATTCTGTGGACCCCAAAGCTTATTGGATTGCATTCAACAAAGTACCTGGTATTGGCCCAGCTCGTCTGTCCGCTCTGATCGAAACTTGTGGCTCGATCGAAGCTGCGTGGAAAGCTTCCATCCAACAACTTCAAGCTGCTCATTTAGACAAGCGTAGCCTTGAAAATCTCCTCCAAGCCCGTCGCCAACTCGATCTGGAAGAAGAGTGGCAACGTGTCCAAAAGGCTGATGTTCGTGTCTTGACCTGGGATGATCCCAACTACCCCGCCAACCTGCGGGAAGTAGACGCCTCGCCCCCTGTGCTCTATCTCCGTGGCGAAATAATTGACCAAGATGTCTGCGCCGTAGCCCTCGTGGGCACACGGCGGGCTAGCAGCTATGGCCGCGAAGTTGCGCACGTTATTGCTAGCGAATTGGCGCGCAACGGTGTCACCATTGTCAGTGGTTTGGCATTAGGGATCGATACAATTGTGCATCAAGCTGCTCTAGAGGCTGGTGGTCGTACGCTGGCTGTGCTGGGCAGCGGGGTTGATCAGATTTATCCCGCCCAAAATCGTAACCTTGCCCAGGCCACAGCTGCCCAAGGCGCAGTGATCAGTGAATATCCACTCGGGACCCGCCCAGAAGCCAACAACTTTCCCCCGCGCAATCGGATTATTAGTGGTTTGAGCCGTGGTGTTGTGATCATCGAAGCCAGCTTGCGCAGTGGCGCCTTGATCACCGCAAGCTTTGCTGCTGACCAAGGGCGCGACGTCTTTGCCGTCCCTGGCAGCATTTTGCACCCGGGTAGCGCTGGCTGCAATGAATTGATTCGGCAGGGTGCTATTCCTTGCTTGAACGTGGATGATGTGTTA
>JBBRVA010000671.1:0-4879 GCA_038247295.1 Caldilineales bacterium
TATGCCCGCCCTCATCCTGGGCCAAACGCCCGCGTCGTAAATTCAGTTGATAAGCATGATTGTCGTTCACGGATGACCTTTCTGTGCTAGATATTAGATAGGGAAACAGGTAAACAAGTAAATAGGAAGACAGGTAAATAGGGAAACCTGACTTGTCTACTTGTCTACCTATCTACCTGTTTCCCTGTTTCCCAATCTCCCTGTTTACCCTTTGCGCCTTTGCCCCTCTGCATCTTTGCGTTAGGTACGTCACAAAAGTGCCGCTGAATCAGTATCCAGATAAAGCTGGGCATGATCGACCGTACGCAAAATGGAGCCGGGGCGATCCTCGCTGACTGGTTTGGTCAGACAGGCACGCACCGCTTCGGCTTTACGGGCTTCCGGCACAATGCAGAGAATGTGACGGGGTGCCAACAGGGCAGGAATCGTCAGTGTGATCGCATGCGTCGGCACGTCGTCGATGGTGGCAAAGTGACCTTCGCCCACCTGTTGACGGCGACTCGCTTCGGCCAATGCCACCACCTTCACCCAGACTGGGTCGTCGAAATCGGCATAGGGTGGATCGTTGAAGGCGATATGGCCATTTTCCCCCCAACCCATCGCCACCATGTCTAATGGTTGTGCGCGCAGCAGCGCTTCATAATCCCGGCAGGCCTGCTCCAGATCGTCCACCTGGCTTGGCACAGGGTAGAACTGCCCTGGCTTGACCGCGTCTAGAATATGCTGGCGCAAAAAGAGCGGAAAGCTGGCCGGATGGTTGGGGTCGATGCCGACATATTCGTCCATGTGAAAAATAGTTACTTTGGGCCAGTCGATGCCATCCAAGTCGCGCAATGCATGTAAAAAGGTCAGTTGTGAATTGCCCGTGGCGATAATAATGTAGGCCGCGCCGCGTTCGGCAATCGCCGTCTGGATGATCTGGCGTGCGGCCAGGGCGGCGGCTTGCCCCAATGCGGCATTACGATTATAAATTGCCACCGGTAGTTGATCGTATTGCCTGCTTACCATTAATTGTTCTGTTTCCATCTTACGCTATCCTTTGTCCTTTGCGTTACAGTCGGCTATGTGCCCGGCACTTGCCGCAGTTAGCGAGGATTAAGATTGACTTATCACCACGCTGCAACGGGTAGTGCCGGGCACTTTTTTACGTTACTGCGTGGCCCATTGGCCGCCGATGATCGTGCGCCAGGCGCTGAAATCTGCGTCGAAAATGGCAATGTCGGCGTCCTTGCCCGTTTCTAGGCTGCCTTTGCGTGCATCGACACCGATCACCCGCGCTGGGGTCAAGCTTGCCATCCGCAATGCTTCGACCAGTGGAATATGCACCTGGTCGACCAAAATCGGGATCATTGCGTTGAGCAAGGTAGTACTGCCGGCAAACGCCGAACGGTCGAGCATCATACCGACGCCGTCGCTCACCTCGTATTCCATGCCACCCATGCGGAAGCGGGCGCCAGCAGGCAGACCGGCGCCGCTGGTGGCGTCGGAAATGGCACAGAGCCGGTCCGGCCCCAGGCACTTGTAGGCCAGCTTCATCAATGTGGGCGGCAGATGTTTGCCGTCAGCGATGATCTCGCCGGTCAGGCGTTCATCGGTGAGCGACACTTCGAGCAGACCCGGTTTGCGCCACGGCCCTTCGCGGATCGTGGTCGATTGCGCGCTCCACATGTGGATCATATGGCGCAACCCGGCGTTGATCGCGGGTACGGCATCCTCTTCGCGGGCCGAACTGTGGCCGGCGGCTGCCACGATGCCTAATTCGACCAAGCGTTGGGTCAAGGCCAATGCACCAGGCAATTCGGGCGCAAAGGTAAGGATGCGGATAATGTCGCGGTACTCTAACAATTGTTCCACGCTGCCGTCATCGGGGTTGCGGATGTGGGCTGGATCTTGCGCGCCGCGCTGGGCCATGCTGAAGTAGGGCCCTTCGACATGGACACCCAGCAGTTGCGCGCCCGGCTGCGGCGTCTTCATCCACTGCTCCGCACATTCTAAGACGGCCACCAAGTTGTCAAGCGCATCGGTCGCCGTGGTAGCCAGCAAACTCGTGACACCACGGCGCGCATTTTCGCGCGTAATCGTCGCGAAGGCGGCGGCAGTTGGCTCGTTGAACGTGCGTCCTAGCGCGCCGTGAATGTGAATATCGATCAGGCCGGGGGCAATCAGCCGCCCGCCCACGTCGATTTGCGGCACGTCACTCGGCAGGCCGTCGGCTGCGCTGATGGCGGCGATTCGGCCGTCGGCAACGAGTAAGGCCTGACCGGTCACAATTTCGCTGGGTAAGGCAATGAGCCCGCTTACGAGCGCAAAGTGCGTCGGTAATTGAGGTGGCAATTTAATATCTGGTGCTGGATTAGGCATTGGGGTGCTCTTATGGTCACAACTTTATATTTTGTACGCGGATAAACGCGGATGAACGAGGATTTTAACAGAAAATTTGCCAGACCCGCGATCTTCCAAGTGCATCATCTGTGTTTATCTGTGAAATCTGTGTACATAATATCAGTAAGGTAAGCGAAATTATGTCCAAACAACAACGGATGCAGACAGGAACGGATACTACGTCTGTCCTGATATCAGCGTTTTACCCGTCACTGTTTTATCCGTTCCTGTCTGCATCCGTTGTTGTCATTGTTTAAAAGATATTATCGGTCTACCAATCAATTGTTCTTTTTTAATAGCGCCTGCGCCAGGATGATTTCTGCCACTTCCATGGTCTTTAGTGCATCGGCGAAATTAGAGCTGGGCTGGGTCCCGGCTTTGACGGCGTCGATAAATTCGCGGTTTTTGGCCTGAAAACCGCCGTAGACGTAAAGCTGATCGCTGCCGGCGACTGCTTTCGTGTCGTAGACGACGCCTTTGGTGTCGCCATCGGCATAGAGCACGCCCTTGACTTCATGTTCGGCTTCGACACAGATGCCGGGCGCATGCATCTCCACTTTGAAGATGCGCCGGCCGCTGGTCCAACTGTTGAGCATTACGCCCGTGGTGCCATTATCGAACTCGAGCAAGGCCGAAATAAAGTTGATATCGGGTGTGCCGATGCGTTTGCACTGGCTGGCCACATTCACCACTTCACCGCCGCACATCCAGCGCAGGGTGTCGATGGCGTGGACGCCGTCGTCCATCATGTGGTCGCGGGCGTGCAGATAGGGCTTGGGTTCGCACTTGTAGAAAGCACACTCGGCGTGGACGATCGGCCCGCGCTTCAGGCACTCGTTGCGTAGTTGGACAACCAGCGGGCTGCTCCGGCGCTGAAAACTAACCTGGGTAATACAGCGCTTCTGGTCGGCCAGGTAAGCCAGGGCGCGCGCATGGTGAATGGTAATGCCCATTGGCTTCTCGATATAAAGATTCAGCCCCTCACCCAGACACCACGTCCAGATATCGTACATGACATGCGGCGGGCCGATCACATAGACGGCATCGGGGGCGACCTCTGCTACCATCTTGCGGTAATTCGTATAGCGACCCTGGATGTTATATTGATCAGCGGTCTTCTGCAAGCGCTGTTCGTCCAGATCGCAGATCGCGGCGATTTCGACATCCGCAAACGACGCCAGAGAAGGGTAATGCACGTTGTTAGCCATACCACCCGCACCGATCATCGCGACGCGGACTTTACTTTTTTCACTCATTACCTGGATATCCTGCGACTGATAACTACTTATGGTGAAGAGGTAGATAGGTAGACGTCACATGTGTACCTATCTATCACTCTACTTAACCCGCTAATGTCTTGTATACAGTCAATCACAAAATCAGGCCATCGTCTCTAACATCTCGCCGGTGACACGATAGTGCAAGGGTTCCCCAGCTAGAAAACGTTGGAGTTCATCAATGATTGTTTGTCCCTGGCGGCGGCGGGTTTGTTTCGATGCCCCGGCTACATGGGGAGTCAGAACCACATTGTCCAGTTGACGAAAGGGACTGTCCGCTGATAGCGGCTCTTGATCAAATACATCCAGCGCCGCCTGGAAGCGACCCGTTTGTAATTCTGCCAGCAGCGCGGCTTGATCGACTAGATGCGAGCGGGCCGTATTGACGAAGATCGCATCATTCTGCAAGAGATGCAATTCACGCGCACCAATCATGTGATGGGTTTCTTCCGTAGTCGGCGCTTGCAGGGTGATGATGGAGCAACTGCTAAGCAACTCATCCAATGGTACGGCGCGCACACCCAGTTCAGCCGCCCGCGTGTTCGATAAATAAGGATCATAGACCCAAACTTCTGCATTGAGCGCGGTAAGTAACTGGATGACACATCGTCCTGTATAACCAGCGCCGACCACGCCAACACGATTGCCCGCCAACTCATTGCCCATGCCAACGATTTTACTCGCGTCCCAAGGCCCACCGGCTTTCATCGCCCGATCCAACTTATGGACCTGGCGCAGCGAAAGCAGGATTAGTAAGAGCGTCATTTCTGCTACCGCGGGCGCAATTGCCGCTGCGGCATGGGTCACATTGATGCCACGTACAAAGACGGACGGCGGCAACATCCGCTTGATACTGCCGGCCGAATGAGCGATTAGTTTCAACTGTGTAGCTGCGTCTACCACATCAGTGTTAAATTCTGGGGTACCCCAGCCGGTGATAATTAGATCGAAATCGCCAATCCGCTCGGCTAGTTGGGTCGAGGTCAAATTCGATTCATCCGCGTGAAGAGTGACCTGGCCCAGAGTGCGTAACAATTGGTCATTTTCGGGACTAAACAATTCTATGTATAAAGTGGGCCGCAGCAACACGAAGATGTTGGGTTTGATTGTCATAGTTAGCTCTTGTTGAAGGGTTGAGTTTTTATAGGTTTGTAGCCTCTCGATAGGGCGGGGCAAAGATCTGCCAGGTTCGCACAAACCTGGCAGCGTTGGTTTATCGA
>JBBRVA010000672.1:0-4872 GCA_038247295.1 Caldilineales bacterium
CGAGGAAGCGGTCGAACTAGGCCGCTTGCGCAATGCACTGACCCAATACCAAAATAATTACGCCAACCTGTTGCAGAGCTACGAAAATATCCGCTTAACCGAAGTTCAATCCAGCGACAACATTGTTGTCGTTGAACCGGCGCAGATTCCAACCCAGCCGATTCGGCCCCGCGCCTTGACTAACACGCTATTGGCCGCGATTGTTGGCGCCATGTTGGCCTTGGGCATTATCTTTTTGATCGAATATCTTGATGATCGGATAAAAACCCCGCAGGATCTGTACAGTATTGTCGACCTGCCAGTTTTGGGCAGCATCGCCCGCATTGCCACCCAGGAGAAAAAAGGCTGGGGCAAGCGCAAAGCACGCCTGACAGCCGAAGAGACACTAGTTTCATCGATCCAACCGCGCCATCCGATTACCGAGGCCTACCGCGGCATCCGCACCAACTTGCAATATTCAAGCGTGGACACCAACCTGACTTCGCTGTTGATAACGAGCGCAACGCCTGGCGAAGGCAAAACCACCACGGCCGCCAACCTGGCGATTGTGCTCGCCCAGTCTGGGCGTTCGGTGATCCTGGTCGATGCCGACATGCGCAAGCCACGCCAACACACGCTGTTCGAACTGCCGCAAAGCCCCGGTTTAACCGATGCGATTGTCGCCAGCCATACGCCCCCCACGCGCTATGTGCGGGCGACCAACGTACCCAATCTGAGCCTCCTAACCAGCGGCAAGGTGCCGCCCAATCCCGCCGAGTTGCTTGGTTCGCAGCGTATGCAGCAACTGATTGCACAACTGCACGAACAAGCCGAGATGATTATTTTTGATGCGCCACCGGTGTTGGCGGTAACCGATGCCCAGGTGTTGGCCAACCAAGTCAACGGGGTTGTGCTAATTATCGATTCGGAGCAAACATCACGCGCCACGGTGGCGCGGGCGGTCGAAGCCCTGGCCCGCACCAACGCCAACTTGCTCGGCGCCGTGCTCAACCGCCTGGTGCGTTCGCCACGCGGCTACTATCAGTACGACCAATACAGCGCCTACTATGCCGAGACAGCCGAAGCAGGCGAGCCCAAGCGAACCAAACGCGGGCGCAATTTTCTCGATGAACAACTGCTCGCCAAACCGGAGCTGAATGGTGTTTATCAAGTGCAGCCAGAAAAATTGGAGTCGTAATGCCAGCGATTCTTTTTGTTTGCACGGGCAACCAGTGCCGGTCACCGATTGCCGAAGCGCTTTTGCGCCAGCGCGTAGAAACTTTCCCGAACCAGGCGACGTGGCGCATTGAATCGGCGGGGACGTGGGCCTATGCGGGCAAACCGGCCCACCCGCGCATGTGTCTGGTCGCGCTGGAAAGCGGAGTCGACCTGAGCGCGCATCGCGCGCGCCGCATCGAAGCGGTGGCGGGCCTGGCCGCCTTTGATCTAATTTTGACGATGGAGCGCGGCCAGGTCGAAGCGCTGCAAGCAGAATTCCCGTCCATTCGCCAACGCATTCACCTGCTCAGCGCCATGGCCGGCACACCGTACGACATCTCGGATCCGATTGGTGGCTCGCTCAACGAATTCCGCTATACCTGGCGCGAAATCGACTGTTTGATCCAAACCGGTTTGCCGCGCATGCTCGAACTCATTGCCCTCAACCCCCGGCTAGAACCGCTTCGATCATGATCCGATCCCACCCGCGATGGCGACTGACCAGGCTGGCCATCGTTGCGCTCTGTTGTCTGGGCTTGCTCTTCGTGGTTTGGCAAGGTATGCGCCTGGGGCTGGCCCTGCGCGCGGCCTATACGAATGGCACAAACTTTGCGCAACTGGCGCGGGCAGACAATTTGGATGCGGCCGGTTTTGCCCAAGCCCAAAGTTCTTTACAAGCCGCCGCCCAAGCGCTGGCTGACGCCGACGCGGCCATGAATTTTTTTGCGCCCAGTTTGAAGGGGTTGGCGTGGTTGCCCTTTTATGGGCCTACGTTGGCGTCGCTGCCACCCCTGGTGCAGGCCGCGCATGAACTGAGCGAGCTGGCCGTCGCGGGCTTTGCACTGAGCGAACCGCTGCTGGTGGGGCCGACAGCTTTGAGCAACTTGCCGCAAGTGCTGACGCGCAACCAGGCCCAACTGGCAACGATGACCGAGCAGGCGCGGCGCATCGAACAGACGCTGGCGCCGATCGCGCCAGATTATCTGCTGACGGGGCTGGCCGATGCAGTGGCCGACTTACAAACGTTGGTTCGCTGGCTGGCCGCCGGTCTGCGCCTCAGTGATGATCTGCCCGTCTTGTTGGGCATGGATCAGATGCGCACCTACCTGGTGTTGGTGCAAAACAATCATGAATTACGCGGCACCGGTGGCTTTATCACGTCGATTGGGGAGTTGAGCTTGAGCCAGGGTAAAATGGTCGATTTTTCCTTTGTCGACAGTTATGCAATTGATGCGCAGCTCGGGCAATATCCACGCGCCCCGGCGCCGATGCAACGCTATATGAATATCGAGATGTTGGTGTTGCGCGACGCCAACTGGTCACCCGATCTGCCGACCACGGCACAAATCGCCCGCTCGATCTATGCGCAGGAGACAGGCCGGGCGGTCGATGGCGTAATCACAATCGATTTGCGGGCGGTCGAACTGGTAATCGGTGCGCTCGAACCGCTGAGTATGCCGGGCAGCGACATCGCCTTGACCGGCGCAACCGTGATCGAGCAGATTAAGCAGATGTGGGCCGCGCCGCTCCAAACCGACGCAACGTTGATCAACAATTTGGCCGCTGAGAACAGCGCTGAAACTGCCGGTGCCACTGGTGTTGCGGACGATAATCCAAACTCGTGGTGGGAACAGCGCAAGAATTTTATTCCGCAAATGGCAGCGGCGGCCTTTGCCCGTTTGCAAGGTGGCAGCTTTGATCGCATGCGCATGGCCCACGCCGTGCAGACCGCGCTCGATGAACGCGCGCTACAGATTTGGAGCACGCAGCCGGCAATTACGGCCGAGTTGGCCGGCCTGGGCTGGGATGGCGGTTTGCACCCGGACCCGTCACGCGATTTTCTAGCGCTGGTCGACACCAATATGGGCTACAACAAGGTGGATGCCGTGGTTGAACGTGCGCTAACTTATCAACTCGAGTGGCCAGCGGGGCCTGGCACACCAGCGGTGGCCACGGCGACGGTGACCTATCAGCATGCCCTAACTACACCCACCGCAGACTGTGACCCGCGCCCCCATTATGGAACCAACTATGACGCCATGATGGCGCGCTGCTATTTTAATTATGTGCGCCTCTTTGTGCCAACGGGCAGCGAATTGCTGGCGATCGACGGTGTCGATCCAGCTTCGATTGTCAGCCAGCGCGGTGAGAAAAACACAACCTTTTTTGGCGCTTATTTTATTTTGCAGCCTGGCGAAACAAAAAATGTCGTCTTCCACTATCGCTTGCCCGCGTTCGTCCAAGCACAGGGTTACGGATTGTTGATCCAGAAACAAGCAGGGACGCGACCGCTACCGTTTAGCGCCAATTTTGCCGGCCAAATTGAATCGACAATCCTCCAGCTGGGTCGCACCGAGTGGCAACCGGTGGGGAAGTAAGTGGTAATTAGTAATTGGTAATTGGTAATTGGTGAGCAGGGAACTAATTACCAATTGCCAATTACTCCTGTTAACTGTCCAAGCCAGACGGAGTTTACGTTCCTATGTCACCAACGCCCATTCTGCCCTTCGACGCCAGCATTCTGGCTGGCACCAAGTCGGCCGGCGCGATTGCCCAGTACACCTATTACTTTGGCCAATATCTGGCCTATGCCGGCAGTTTTGAGTGTGCGGTCAGTCCGCACACCCTGTTACACTGGCGAGAGTATTTGGTGAACACAACCTATAGCACCAAAGCAGGGCCGCACCACTACAGCGTCAACGCGATCAATGTACGGCTCTCGGCGGTGCGTTCGATTATACACGCGGCGAGCAACCAACATTTGCTGCCGCGCGCCCTGGCCGCTGAATTTGCCAGTGTAGCCGGGATCCGCCCCAAAACAATGGACAACCGCCGCAATCCGCATGCCCGTGTCCTGTTGACACCCGCCCAGATGCGCGCCATTTGTGATACGCCGGACATTAATACCCTGGCCGGCGTTATGCACCGCGCCTTTCTGAGCACCCTGGCCGGATCCGGCTTGCGCGTCAGCGAAGCCGTCCACCTGACATTGGCGCAACTGGATGGCGGGACAGATCCGCAACAGCCGACCGGCTTTGCAGTGCTGATGAGCAGCAAAAAGAATGGCGCCCAGGAACCGCGCCCGCTGTCGCAAGAAGCCTATCAACGCATCCAGCATTGGCTCAGCGTACGCCCGGTGGCCTCGGACTATATTTTTACCGGTTTCTCTGGGCGCGGCGATCGCGGCCCTTTGGCCACGCCGATCCGGCCGGTTTCAGCCTGGGAGATGGTGCGCCGCTACGCGCAACAGGTGGGCATCAAACATGTAAAACCGCACGACTTCCGGCGCTTTGTCGCCGCGCAACTGGCCGTGCAGGATGTCCGTCTAGTACCCAAAGCCCTCGGCCACAAACGGCTCGACAACAACCAGTCCGGTGATGGCGAGGAATTGGCGCGCGGGATTACGGATCATCTGTATTAGGAACTCATGTTACGCCCTGGGAACGCCGCCATCCCTGGCGGCCGGCCGCCAGGGCGTAACATCACTTAGGACTGATCGCACCCCCTCCTCATCCTCCCCAGCCCCTCCTTCTCCTGAGAGAAGGAGCCGGGGGAGGATGAGGTTCAATCGAAATCATATGGGTGTGATTCATTTGGGTTGAGGAGGCAGCGTTCTCTAACGCTGCTCTGGTCGCATTAGAGAATGCTCCCTCCTCGTTCAACTCAGATGAAACA
>JBBRVA010000673.1:0-4863 GCA_038247295.1 Caldilineales bacterium
GAAGACAATAATAATCCTTAAAAATTGGAGCAACGACGCACCCCACCCTAACCCTCACGGCCATTACGTTAAGGAATTTCGTAGGTGCGGTTTGTAACCGCACCTACGACTTGCCACGTTTCTTACCTTAATGGCAGTGAGGGTTAGGGTGGGGTTAGCCGGTAAAATTGAACAATGCCCCGATCCAACCTGGATCGGGGCATTTCTTACCTGCGAATAGGATCGTAAATCGTAAATCAAAAATCGTAAATCTACTTCCACGTCTGGTGTAACACCCGCAGCCAGTTTTCGTGGGCGATCTTTTTAAGCGAAGCTGCATCAAAGCCCTGTTCGCGCAAAGCCGTTACTAGTTTGGGCAAGCCGGCTACGTCATGCAGATCGTGTGGCATCGTGGCGCCGTCAAAATCTGAACCGAGCGCGACATGATCGATGCCCATGTGGTCGGCCATATAGGCGGCATGGCGGGCAATCTCGGTGACCGAGGTTTCGGTATCCGAGCGGCCATCGGTGCGCAAAAAGCCGATATGAAAGTTGACCCCCACCACGCCGCCAGACTGGCGCACGGCGTCCAACTGTTGGTCGGTCAGGTTGCGCGGTGATGCACACAGGGCGTGGACATTAGAGTGCGTGGCGACCAATGGCGCATTGCTGAGTTCGGCCACGTCCCAAAAGCCGCGCGCGTTGAGGTGCGACAGATCGATCATAATGCCCAGTTGGTTGCATTCCTTGACTAGCGCCTTGCCGGCGTCGGTCAGGCCGGGGCCAATGTCCGGTGTAGCTGGGAAATTGAAGGGCACACCGGAGGCGAAGGCATTGGGTCGGCTCCAGACAATGCCAACCGAGCGCAACCCAGCCTGATAGAAAACGTGCAGCGCATTCAGATCGGTGTCAATCGCCTCGACACCTTCAAAGTGAAGTATGGCTGCCACAATGCCTTGTTCCAAACAATTTGCCAGTTCATCTGCCGTGCGCACGACCTTGAATTGCCCATTCGACTTGGCCTCGACCTCGAACAGCTTGGCCGCCATCGTCATTGTAAAATTGAGCGCATAGGGCTGTTCCAGTGGCGCAGGCAAGGGCGTTTTGTAGCCAGTGACGTCTTTGCTGGCGCCGATGGTGGGGCTGACATTGTCTTCGGCTTGGCGCGGTGATGGCACAAAAATGGCGAAAAAACCACCGCCAAAGCCGCCCGCCTGTGCACGGGGCAAATCGATATGGCCATGTGGGCTTTGTTCAAAAAACGAGCGCTGGTTGCCACGCTGAGGCAGGCAAAGGTCTAACAGCGTGTCGTTGTGGCCGTCAAAAATCAGCGGATTGGTCGTGCTGGGCATGTTTTTCTCCTGACTGTAAATTGAATTTCGATGCAGCTACTATACCCCAACGCCCAAGTTTAGGCAACGCTCACGCGTTGATGCAGCAACCCTTTAACGACAAATAAAACAAAAAATGAGATGGCCAGCAAGATTACAGCCAAGGTCAGGGCCACATTGAGATCCAGCTCAAACCCAATGTAGATCGCCAGCGGCATGGTTTGGGTGCGGCCGGGAAAATTACCGGCAAAGATGATCGTGGCGCCAAACTCGCCCAGCGCCCGCGCCCAAGTCATCACCGCGCCGCCAAACAGGGTGGGCCAGGCCAGGGGTACAGTGATGTAGCGAAAGATCCCCCACCCACTGGCGCCGTCCAACGCCGCCGCCTGCTCCAAGTCTTGATCCACCGCCCCGAAGCCCGCAATCGCCGCTTTGACGTAAAACGGCGCGGCGACGAAGAGTTGCGCTAGCACCACCGCTGTCTGCGTAAAGGCCAGCGTAATGCCAAGCTCGTTGAGATAGGCGCCCACCAGGCCGCGTCGGCCAAAGGCGACCAACAGGGCAATCCCCGCCACGGCTGGCGGCAGCACCATCGGCAGATCGAGCAAGGTGTCGATCAGTTGGCGGCCACGAAAACGATGCCGCGCCAGCCAATAAGCCAAGGGTGTCCCAAAGAGTAATGTGCAAAACGTGCTGATCGCGGTCGTCCACAAACTCAAGCGGAGGGCTTGCACCACCTGTCGATTCGCCAGATGATCGACAAAGGCGGCTGGCTCGATCCGCAACAAGAGCGCGAGCAGGGGCAGGATCAGGAAGAGCAGCAGCGGCAATCCCAAAACTAGATACCAAGATGCGGTGCGTCGCCGCTGTGTCATATGCATAGACCATGTCATTCCGTGCGGGATGGACGGCGCCATCCATGATGGTGCTTCGCTAAAGCCCTATTCTACCAGCACTTGCTGGCTAGTGGGCAAAGCAACCGTATCTAAATTGCGCCTGCTCGGCATGTGTCGGTAGCGTAATGGATGGCGAGGCAACAACTCAATAATTTCTTAATTTTTTGTAGTTTGCACGCGATAGTTTACAATCAGGAAAACGGGTAGATAGATAGATAGACAGGTAAATAGGTAGACAGGTGGATGTGACCTGTCTACCTATCTACCTATCTACCTATCAAACCACACTGGCCTTCCTAAAAACCACAAAGCGAGACACAATGTATGTGCGATTTATCGGCTCATTCCTGTTAAGCTGTATGTGTCATGCCTGTACCGGCCTGCCCGTCACCGATACCAACACGGTGGCCGACTGGGCAACCGATCCCAACGATGACCGCGCTGGTCGCCGCTTTTTGCGCCCCGGCCAGGATTTACCACTCTATGCCACCACCCTGAAAGTGACCGAAGCAGTCACCAAATTGAAGTTTCTCGTCTCACCGGATAACAGCGATGCCGAATTTTATGCCGAACTCAATGCTGCCACGCAGTTGATTAAGATTGCGGGCTACGAATACGCGCACCCGGATATTATCACTTTGCTGCTGAACAAAGCGGCGACGATGCCGGTACAAATTCTCTTTGAATATCAGCCGGTGGAAGGATTGGACCCTGAGCAGAAGCATCTGTGTCAGCAATTGGCGACGCGCTCGAACAGCAGCGGTTGCAGTGAATTTTATGTAAAACGTTGGATTAGCGAATGCCCAGGCCAGCTTTGCATCATGGGTGAATGAGTAAAAATCTCCCTATCCAGAAGAACACCTTGCTGGCTACCAGCAATTTCAGTGCAAAGAAACACCCATTCAAAAGCAACGCTTGCCGCTCGACCTCGGTACAGCTAATGACATGGTGCATCAGCGTGCTGCCTGTTACTGGCGGCACGCTGATAATCACCGGTGAGGTACTCGGCGCGGGCATTTGGGTCATCGCGAGCAAGCAAACAGCACACAAAGGAAACGCTAGCGACAAAATGGACCCAATGGGTAGGGTTGGGTAAACCAAAAGGTATGCTTCAGCATAGAATCTACGACAAAGATAGGGGCAGGATCACTGAATTACTGCGGTTTGGGGTATCAACGCGGCGCATCTCCACGCACCATTTAGGCTATGGTTAAAGGAAACTGAGGGATGAAATAGCCAAACGCAAGGGGAACTAGCCGACCTGTAGCGAAGGATTGTCAGCCTCGTTCTCATTGATCTGGCTTTCATCATGTGGCGTCCCGTTGCACGTTTGTTAAAGACCTCCAAGTATTGTATTATTCGCTAATAGAAAGAAGAGCACCGCGCCTTTGTTGGACAATGGGGATCAAGCGGGCTTCACACCGCGTACGACATGCAAACACTATCTCATTTCTTGATAACCACCGTGCTTGGGCGTCAGATAGAACAACGGCAGATTCCGATTCATACAGGAGCGCTGTTAATTGGCTCCATCCTTCCCGATCTCCCATTTATCGTACTCACCTTTGGTGGAGAAATCTATTACCGCTGGTTTGCAGTATTACCCTCAAACAGTAGTATTATGGAATATCTGCATCTCACTCTATTTTTCACCAATCCTGTTTGGATTGTGAGTCATAATATCTTCCACTCACTCGTTGTCAGTTCACTCTTACTCGGTTTAGGCTTTAGTGGCATCCACTATCAGAAACGCTGGGGATTACCCTTGTTTTGGCTGGCAATGAGTATGGCTTTTCATACGGTCATTGATATTTTCGTTCACCATAGTGATGGTCCGTTATTTCTTTTTCCTTTGAACTGGTCATACCGTTTTGTGAGTCCCATTAGCTATTGGGAACCGCACTACTATGGCCAGATCTTTATGACCTTGGAATATATGCTCGATGCACTGATCCTCGGGTATTGGGGCTGGCAGTGGGTGCGACACAGGCGCCAGGAGAAAGCAGAATGAGTGAAGATCTGTACCGAGCTTGGCGATGACCACCTTACCGGCTTGCTCGCCGGTTGTTGCTTCGGTCACCCGCTCGTACCATCTCCATAAACAATTGATGCCAACGATTGTCATGCGTCAATTCGGGGTGAAAAGCCGTGGCTAGGATCGATCCCTGGCGTAGCGCCACAATCACCGTTTCACCGGTGGCCGTGAGCAAGGTAGCCAATACTTCAACCCCAGTCCCCACCTCGGTAATCGCTGGCGCCCGGATAAAGAAGGCCGGGAAGGGATGATCACCGAAGTGGGGAACAGCCAGCAGGGTTGCAAAGCTTGCGGTTTGGCGGCCAAAATAGTTGCGGTTGACCGTCACACTGAGGCCGCCCAACAACGGCTGACCCCCTTGTTTTTGACCTGTCGCGCGCTCAGCCAGGAGAATCATCCCGGCGCAGGTACCCCAAGTGGGACGGCCACCATGCACCCACTGGCGCAGCGGCTCGACGAAGCCCCACCGCTCGGCGATCAGTCCCATCGTCGTACTTTCACCGCCAGGAATAATCAGGCCATCGAGGTTTGTCAACTGTTCTGGCTTGCGCACCGCAATGGCGGCGACGCCTAAGCCGTGCAGCAGCTGGATATGCTCAATCAAAAGCACCCTGCAGAGCAA
>JBBRVA010000674.1:0-4861 GCA_038247295.1 Caldilineales bacterium
ATCCCGCCCAGGGGAAAGCTGATCTGGTTGGTTTTGGCGCCGCGGTAGATGAAGTGGTCCATGTTTGATTCCTTTCTTGTGGTTGGGTAAAAAACGTAGACAGGTAGACAGGTAGACAGGTAGACAAGGATACAGGTCCGTCCTACCTATTTACCTGTTTACGTTTTTTACCCATCCACCAGAAAGGAATCAACTATGGACCACTTCATCTATCGCGGCGCCAAAACCAACCAAATCAGCTTTCCCCTGGGCGGCATCGGCTCCGGCTCGATTGGGCTGGCCGGCAATGGGCGCCTGATCGACTGGGAAATTTTCAACCGGCCCAATAAGGGCAGCGTCAACGGTTTTTCCCACTTTGCAATCAAGGCCGAAAGCGGCGACAAAGTGCTCGACGCCCGCATTCTCAACAGTAACTTGGGCGCGCCTTTCCAGGGTGAAATTGCCGGCGCCCGTTTTAATTCATTTGGCTTTGGCCCACGCCGTGAATACATGACTGGTCTGCCCCATTTTGAGAGCGTCGATTTTCAGGGCGAGTACCCATTGGCCGAACTGACCTTTCACGATGCGCGCTTTCCCGGCCAGGTGCAATTGCTTGCTTTTAACCCGCTGATCCCGCTCAACGATAAGGATTCGAGCATCCCGGCGGCCTTCTTTGAATTCAGCATTACCAACACGACTGCGGCGGCGCTCACCTATACCCTCGCCGGTGTGATTGCCAACCCGCTGCCGGCCAACAATGTGAACTCACACTCGCATACAGAGGCAATCCAGGCCCTGCATCTGCACGCCGACAGCATCCCGCCCGATTCGCCTAAGTACGGCGATCTGACCTTGGCCACCGATGCGACGTTGGCGCAGGACGTGAGCGTGCAACAATATTGGTTTCGTGGCGCTTGGTTCGACAGCCTGGAGGTCTACTGGCGTGACTTTATAGCGCCCGGACAATTTAAGAACCGCGTCTATCCGACTGACAAGGCCGGCGAGAAAAATGAAGGGCTGATCGCCGCTCATGTTACGGTTGCACCCGGCGAGACCAAACGCTTACGCTTTGTGATTAGCTGGAACTTTCCCAACTGCGAAAATTACTGGAAGCCCGCTACTGCTTTCAGCAACCTTGACCGCAATGGCATGGGTGACGATTACGCGCTGCCCAAGTCCACCTGGCTGAACTATTACGCCACGCTCTGGGCAGATTCGCTGGCGAGCGCACACTATGCGCTACAAAACTGGGATCGTCTCTACGCCGAAACCAAACGCTACCACGATGCACTTTTTGCCTCGACCTTGCCGCCCGCCGCCCTGGATGCCATCTCGGCCAACATCTCGATTCTCAAATCCCCCACTTCGTTGCGGCTGGAGGATGGCACATTTTATGGCTGGGAAGGGTTGCATCCGACCGAAGGTTGCTGTGAGGGCACATGTACGCACGTTTGGAATTATGCCCAGGCGCTGCCCTTTCTCTTTCCGAAATTGGAACGTTCGATGCGCACGGCGGATTATGTCTACAATACGCGCCCCGACGGCGGTATGCCCTTCCGCCTTCAGTTGCCGCTGGGCGTTGGCCGCTGGAAATTCCGCGCCTGTGCCGACGGTCAATTTGGTGGTGTACTCAAGACCTATCGTGACTGGAAGATTTCGGGTGACAGTGAATGGCTGCGCAGCATTTGGCCGCTGGTCAAGCAGTCGATCGACTTTGCCTGGTCGCCGGAGAACGAAGAGTTATGGGATCCAGAAAAGAGTGGCGTGCTGACCGGTCGCCAGCATCACACGCTGGATATGGAGCTGTTTGGCCCCAATGCCTGGCTCACCGGCTTCTATCTGGGCGCGCTCAAGGCCGGGGCAGAGATGGCCAAACACTTGGGCGATGCAGCTACTGCCGCCGAGTATCAAGCGATTTTTGCCAAAGGCAAGGCTTGGGTGGATGAACATCTGTTTAACGGTGAATATTACATTCAACGCATCGACCTCAAAGATAAGGCGATTGTGCAAGCCTTTGCGCGCGAAGAAGTGCTGGTCCAGGGTGGCAATACGATGACCGCCTACTGGAACGAAGAGCACGAAGAAATCAAATATCAGATCGCCGAAGGCAGCAGTATCGACCAGTTGCTGGGCCAATGGCATGCTTCGCTCTACGGCTTGGGCGACATTTTCGATCCGGCCCAGGTCAAGCAGGCCAACGCTGCTATCTTCAAATACAACTTTATCCCGGTGATGGGCGAAGTCTATAACCCCTGCCGCATCTACTGTCTGAACGACGAAGGTGGTTTGGTGATCTGTGCTTGGCCAGAAGGCGCGCAGAAACCCTTGATCCCGGCGCCCTATTCTCAAGAGACGATGAATGGCTTCGAATACTCGGCGGCCAGCCACATGATCATGACCGGCATGGTCGATGAAGGGATGCAGGCGGTGGTTGCGCTGCGCAAACGCTACGACGGCGAACGGCGTAACCCGTGGAACGAATTCGAATGTGGCAGCAACTATGCGCGTTCGATGGCTTCCTATGCGCTGCTCAACGCCTTTAGCGGTTTCGAGTTCGATATGGTACAACACGCAATCGGTTTCAACCCGGTGCGCACGGACGCCGGCCATTTCCGCTGCTTCTGGTCGCTCGACTCCGGTTGGGGCGAATTCGAGCTGACACCCACCGGCGCAGAAGTGCGCGTGCTCTATGGACAATTGGAACTAGCGACGGTGCGTTTGCCGTTTTTAGAGGGGCAGAATGTACGCTCGGCACAGTTGGATGGCAAGGATATCGCCTTCACGAACGCTGATAATACATTTCAATTCGCAGATCGAGTGCAGCTTGCGCAGGGCAAGGCTCTGCGCTTTACGCTGTGAAAACATTAGACCGCCATTGTTGTCAGTAAACCCTTGGGGTTTGAGATTTGACAGAACCGATCAAGTTTAGTGTTCAAACCCCAAGGGTTTCGTCTCGATGCACTGCGATCTACTGACTATGGGCTTACACAATGGATAAAATAAAACGTGAACAATTAGAGGCACAGGGATGGAAGGTTGGTACCGTTGCCGATTTTCTCGAGTTAACACCAGAAGAATCTGCCCTGGTCGAGATTAAACTGGCGTTGAGCAAGAGTTTGCGCTCTCGGCGCGAAAAGCAAATGACCCAAGCCCAATTAGCAGAGCGACTTCAGTCTAGCCAACCGCGCATCGCCAAAGCCGAGAGGGGCGATCAATCGGTTTCGATTGAATTACTAATGCGCGCCATGCTCGCTACTGGCGCAACACCTCAAGAGATCGGTAAGATTATTGCCAGTGTTGAAGTCCGTATTCCGCTGAACTGAGACGTGAGTGCATGTCCATCCAACAAATCTAGCAATATCAAGTCTGTGTGTCCAACGTTATTCATGATCAACGTTCTGATCGTCGAAGACAACCACAAATTGCGGGCAGCCTTGAAAACCGGGCTGGCCGCCACTGGCAAAGTTAGCGTTGTTTACGACTGCGACAGCGGCGAAGCAGCCCTGGCTTTCTGTTGCGCGACACCGCCCGATGCGGTTTTGATGGATGTGCAACTGGCGGGCGCGCTCAACGGCATCGCGGCGGCAATCGCAATCCGCCGCGAACGACCGCGCTTGCCGGTCGTCTTCTACTCGATCCAGGACGATGATGCCTACTATCGCGACTTTCGGCGTTCGGGCATCCTCAGCCACTACGCCTACGTGCGCAAATCCAACTATCTACTGCCGCAGATGATTGTGCCGCTGCTGCGTGATGCGGTGGACGGGCGCAGCTTTATCGACCCCGAGATCGAGACGCGCGTGCAAGAAGTGCGGCATAAAGACGAGCATTCGCCGCTCGATCTGCTCGAGCCGAACGAGCAGACGGTCGCGCGCCTGCTGGCGCGCGGCCTAACCAACGAACAGATCGCCCTGCGCCTGGGCTTTCACGACAAACGTACGATCAGCCGCACCAACGGTCAAATCTACGCTGCCTGGGGTCTGGATTCCTCCACCGTCGACGAAAAAGTCGCCCGCACCCGCGCCGTCATCATCTTGCACACCGGCCAGCTTATCCACTGGGATGAAGCCGGCGCAGCCTATGTGCAAGATGAACGCGGCGAATGGGTAAAGTGGATTTACGATAGATGATTTACGATTTACGATTTACGAGGTTATCTCGTTGACATAGTAGTTGCATAAACCAGTAAGCTTTGTGGCTAAAGAATAATTTCCTCTACGAAATCGTTTCGTAAATCAAAAATCGTAAATCAAAAATCAAAAATCGTAAATCCCCATGACTGGCAACTTCTTTCTCGACTGGGCGCTGATGGCGGTCTCGCTGGCCAACGTGATCTTGATCACTTGGCTCGGGTTGATCGTGCTGCTCAATGCCGAGCGGCGGCGTTGGGGCGTCTGGCTGGTGGGCGGTGGCTTTTTGATGGGCGGCGCGTTCTTTGTCAGCCATAGCGCCATTTTAGGGCTGGGTCCAGACTTTGTCAGCCGCGGGCTGGATATTTGGTGGCGCGCTGGCTGGGCGCCGTTGGTGGGCCTGCCGCTGGCTTGGTATTTATTGATCCTGTGGTATGCCGGGGCCTGGGATGATTGGATTAGCACCACGGCCAGCAACCATCTATTACCAGCGAACCCATTGCGTCACCGCCATCAGATCTGGCTGTTGGTGATAGGCATCATTTTTATGGGGCTGGTTGGCTTGCTGCTCTTCACCAGTCCGCTGCCCTCTTTTATGCATGCCGCCCAACTTCAGCTTGCGACACCGGTCGCGATTGGCGGGCTGCCGATCCTGCTCGTGATCTTTCCCGTTTACATTATACTCTGCATCGGTCTTTCGCTGGACGCGCTGCGCCACCCCATGCCGTCTGGGCGCATGATGGGTGATCAGG
>JBBRVA010000675.1:0-4855 GCA_038247295.1 Caldilineales bacterium
AGCGCGCGCAACCCGCTGTTAAAATCGTCGGTTGGGCGGCCGTCGGAGATCAAGACTAAGACGGGCGGTAAGCCACGTCCCGGCAACGCTTCGGGCGAGAGTTGATCGGCCACCATCTTGAGGGCTTTACCCATACTGGTTTCGCCACCTGCTTTTAGCTCTTCCCAGCGAAACTCTGCGACTGGTGTGGCACGGGCAACATGCCACTGCGCACCTGAAGAAAAGGTAACGGCGCGCACAAAAACCTGGGCATTCGGATTCTCCTCGGCCACTTTGCGCATTTCGGGCAGGGATTCCTTGATCGCGAAGTTTAGTTCTTGCATCTTCTTGCCGGCCATTGAGCCCGAGCAATCGACAATCCAAAAAAAGTGCAGCGGCCGGCTAGCCAGCGCGCCGCCGGGTAGTTTGTTCATAAATATTTCTCCTTACACGCTGTTGCCATCACAGTTCGATTATACCCTAAATATATCTAGATTGCATTCTCGGCAGATCGTTGATCGACCGTCGCGCCATTTCATTGAGCACTTGTTGTGCAGCGATTTTGACTCTTTATTACAGCACATGTACGATCTATAGGTTACAATTTTTCTGTCTACTTCAATCTGGCGGTTTTTCCTGTGAATTTGGACGGCTGTCGTCATTCTATAGGAGAAAATGAAGCCAGCGCTTTGCCCGCAGATGGTATGGAATGGCCGCTTGGCAATTGGTTTTCAATCGGAGGTCGTATGTCACACAATCCACTTGCTTGGATGGAAGAAGAAATGGAACGGCTGCGCAACGCTGGTTTGCTTGCGACCATTCGCACCATCAGTTCACCGATGGATGCCTGGGTGACAGTAGATGGTCGGCGCGTCCTCAATTTTTGTGCTAACAATTATCTCGGCTTGGCGAACCACCCACGCCTGCGCGCCGCGGCCAAGGCCGCCATTGATCAGTACGGGATTGGGCCGGGTGCGGTGCGGACAATCGCGGGGACAATGTCCTTGCATTTAGACCTGGAACAACGTCTGGCCGCATTCAAAAAAGCCGAAGCGTGTATCACCTTTCAAAGTGGCTTTATGGCCAATGTGGCAACGATTCCCGCGTTGGTGGGCCAGGGTGACCTGATCTTCTCTGACGAACTAAACCATGCCAGCATTATCGATGCCTGCCGCTTGAGCCGAGCACAAGTGGTGCGCTATCGCCATAATGATGTGGACGATCTGGAACGAAAAATTGAAGAAACCAATCAATCCGGTCGGCGCCTGATCGTGACCGATGGCGTCTTTAGTATGGACGGTGACATTGCGCCGTTAGATAAAATCTGTGCGGTCGCCGAAGCGCACGGCATTTTGCTGATGGTGGATGATGCCCACGGTGAAGGTGTGTTGGGCCAAGGCGGGCGCGGGATTGTTGATCATTTTGATCTGCACGGCCGCGTGCATGTGGAAGTGGGTACGTTGAGCAAAGCCTTTGGCGTGGTTGGTGGATTGGTGGCGGGCAGCAAAACAATTGTCGATTGGCTGCGCCAGCGGGGCCGCCCCTTCCTCTTTTCCAGCGCAATGACTGTGCCCGATGTGGCGGCCTGCATCGAGTCGGTTAATATTTTGCAAGAATCGACTGAATTGGTCGACCAACTCTGGGCGAACACCGCGATCTTTAAGCAAGGGATGGCTATGCTAGGCTTCAATACGGGCCATAGCCAGACGCCGATTGTGCCTGTACTGCTGGGTGAAGCGCCCTTGGCCCAGCAATTTAGCCGGCGTCTCTTTGCGGAAGGCGTCTTTGCCATGGCGATTGGTTATCCTACTGTGCCGATGGGTAAAGCACGCGTCCGGGCGATGAACTCTGCCGCTCACAGCCGCCAAGATTTAGAACAGGCGCTGGATGTTTTTGCGCGTGTGGGGCGAGAGTTAGGGGTGATTTAAACGGTAAACGGTCGACGGTAAACGGTAGACAGTAAAACGGTAGAAAGACCCACTCACTACCGCTTACTCTCTACCGTCGATTGTTATAAGGCAATCCACATGCGTAAAAAGGTTGTTTTTATCACCGGCGCAAGCGGTGAAGTAGGGCATGCGTTGGTTCAACATCTGGCGGCCGATAGCAACAATCGGCTGTTGACCCTAGATATACGCCCGCTGCCAGCGGCTATTCGAACCTTGACCACCCACATCGAGGGCGATCTGCTCAATGAGCATCTGCTGACGCGGCTGGTGAGCGAATACGAGATCGACGTCATCTACCATCTAGCGGCGCTACTCTCGACGCGCAGTGAATTTGCCCCAGAGATGGCGCACCGGGTGAATGTGGAGGGGACGCTTAATCTGCTCAAATTGGCCTCGGAGCAAACACAGTGGCGTAACCGGCCCGTGCAATTTATTTTCCCGAGTTCGATTGCCATCTATGGCATGCCGGATCGGGATAGCAAGGGGCTCTATCAACGCGTGCGTGAATGGGAATGGAACCAGCCACGCACCATGTATGGCTGTAATAAGCTCTACTGTGAAATGTTGGGATCCTACTTTAGTCAACATTACCGTCAACTGGCCGCCAGCCAGCCCACTACGATTGATTTTCGCTGTGTGCGCTTTCCAGGGTTGATTAGCGCCGATACCTTGCCATCCGGCGGTACGAGCGACTTTGGCCCAGAAATGTTACATGCCGCCGCCAAAGGAGAGCCATACACCTGTTTTGTGCGCGAAGATGCGCGCATTCCTTTTATGGCAATGCCGGATGCGGTCCACGCCCTGCTCCACTTGGCGCAGGCGCCACGCTGGAATTTGCGGCGGCTGGTCTACAATGTGACGAGTTTTAGTCTATCGGCAGCACAAATTCGTGACCGTGTGCTGCAAGCCTTTCCGCAGGCACAGATTAGTTTTGTGCCAGATCTGCAACGTGAAGCCATCATCGATAGTTGGCCAGCCGACTTGGACGATAGCGCCGCGCAACAGGATTGGGACTGGCATCCGCAGTATGATGTGGAGCGCGCCTTCAGCGAATATCTAATCCCCACCATTGCGGCGCGTTACCGGGAGCAAGCTGTATGACGTTGCCTTACACTTTGACGGTTGAAGAACACGCCAGCCCAGAAGATATCCAAGTCATTCATCAAGGGCTGGGGAATTATAATGGGCAATTTGCTCGCAATGATGATTTTCGACTACTGCGGATATTGGTGCGCAATCAAGCGGCCGAGATCGTTGGCGGCTTGTTAGGTTTTCTCTATTGGGGCTGGCTAGCGATCGATATTCTCTGGGTGCACGAAGATTGGCGCAGCCAAGGGGTTGGCAGTGCACTGCTGACCAAAGCGGAAACGGAAGCGCGCCAGGCGGGTATTTTCCGTGTTCATCTGGATACGATGGGCTTTCAAGCGCTACCTTTTTATCAAAAGCATGGCGATACGGTTTGCGGCCAGCTAGACAATTTTATCGGCGACTACGCACGTTATTACCTGAAAAAAGAGCTAACCCGTGACATGTAGAGTGCTTCATGCTTAATGTGCCAACCGTGCAAAAACAGAATGGCGTCTGGTTTGTCTTAGCGGCGACGCTTTTTTGGGGAACGACTGGCACGGCGCAAGCCTTTGCCCCGCCGGGCGCGCCATCGTTGGCGGTCGGTGCGATGCGTTTGGCGATTGGGGGACTAGCCCTCTTGGCATTAGCCCTTGCCCGCGGATCACTGCGGCGTGATCAAGCATGGCCTTGGCGGCCGACCCTGCTGGCGGCGATTAGCATGGCCGCCTACCAACCTTGCTTCTTTGCCGGGGTAGCGCGCACCGGGGTCGCCGTTGGCACCATGGTGGCAATTGGTAGCGCCCCAATTATTGCCGGTCTGTTGGCCTGGCTCTTCCGTGGTGAGCGTCCCACCCAACGCTGGACATTGGCAACCATCGTCGCCATTAGCGGTTGTACATTGCTTGTCGCCGCGGGTAGCCAGGTGAATGTGGATCTGCTTGGCATCTTGTTGGCACTAGGCGCGGGCGCCAGCTACGCCTGTTATGCCCTGGCCAGTAAAGACCTGGTTCAAGATCGAGCGCCGGATGCAGCGATGGCCGTGGTCTTCTGTGGCGGCGCGCTGCTTTTAGCGCCGCTCTTGTTGGTTGTCGATTTGACCTGGCTGGCCCAGCCGCGTGGGTTGCTGGTTGCTTTGCATCTGGGCGTCTTGGCCACTGCAGCGGCTTATGCCCTGTATGCGCGTGGGTTGGTCTTAATTCCGGTTGCCACGGCTGTCACCCTCTCATTGGGCGAACCACTCGTCGCCGGTGCGCTGGGTGTGCTCGTACTGGGCGAGCAACTCACTGGGTTAGCACTCAGTGGGATTGTGCTCTTGTTGGCTGGGCTCACCATCTTGTCAACCGGTGGCAATCGTCGCGGTTAACGGTAATTGGTAAAGGGTAAGTAGTAAATCTAGAAACATACAGGCTACTTACCCCTTACCAATTACTATTTACCATTACCTGTCATTTGGAGTTTTTAGTGAATATCCTTGAAGCAAAAAATGTTAGTAAAACGTATACGATCGAAGATCGCCAACTTTGTGTATTGGACAATGTCTCGCTCGCGATTGAAGGCGGCGAATTCGCCGTGATTCAGGGCAGCAGCGGCAGTGGCAAATCGACGCTGTTGAGCCTGCTTTCCGGGTTGGATAGCCCAAGCACGGGCCGCATTATTGTCGCCGGGCAGGATATTACCGATTGGAGCGAAGATCAATTGGCGCCGTTGCGTAATGCGACGATAGGCTTTGTCTTCCAATCTTTTCATTTGGTGCCGTCGCTCTCAGCATTGGAAAATGTTATGTTCCCGGCCGAACTGCGCCAGGATCGCCAGGCGCGCAAAAAGGCCGAATTCTTACTAGATCGCGTCGGGCTCAGCGC
>JBBRVA010000676.1:0-4839 GCA_038247295.1 Caldilineales bacterium
CTTCTGCCCGAATCACCAGACGGCGCAAGTGTTCCACCTCGGTCACCCGGAATTGCCAGCGCAATGTGTAGGGCAACCAACCTTTGGTGTAGAGACTGATCACGGCACCGACGCCATTCGCATCGCCTACGTCTAACACTTGCACATCCAGATAGACCGCCGGCCACCAACGCGGCAACTCGCGGGCGTCGGCGATGATCGCTCCCACCTCTTCCACCGTGCCTTGTAGGCGCCACTGCGTGATGAAATGATATGCATTACTGCTCATAGCCAACCTTTGTGTGATGGGAGGAGAGATCGGTAGACAGGGAAATAAGGAGACAGGTAAACAAGTCAGTACTTGTCTACTTATTTACCTGTCTACCTGTTTCCCGCTCTCCCCTAAAATAACGTCAACTGCTCCAATCCTGCCTTTTCTTTGCCGGCTGAACGTTGCGCCATTGCTTTCATCTCTTTGCTTGCGTCCTCGATGTCGCTCAAAAAAGACGATGGCGCGTTCTGCATCTGTTGTCCAAACAAGAAGCGCGTTTTGGCATGGGTAAAAATTAACTTTTGCTGAGCACGCGTCATGCCGACATAAAAGAGTCGGCGTTCTTCGTCAAGGTCGGTGGGCCGGTTGGCCACCTGGTAAGGGAGCAAGTTTTCTTCACAGCCGACCATAAAAACGACGGGGAATTCCAGCCCTTTGGCGGCATGCAATGACATCAGCGTTACCCGATCGGCGCGTGGATCGTAGAGATCGCTCTCTTTTTGCAGCGCAGTTGTTTCCAAGAAATCGCCCAAGCGGTTGGCAAAAGGCGTGGCGCGGCGGATGAGCTGCCCAACGCGTTCGTTCTGTTTATCATCAAATTTGCGGTCCAGCCCCTTGGCGAGAAATTGTTGGATCATTTCGATCTGTTCGACAACCGTGGCGACTGCGCGAGTCGCTTGCAGATTGCGCAAAAAAGTGGGGATTTTTGACTTTTGGCGTTTGCTCGCCGCCGCATTAAAAATCTGTACGTGCTGGAAGGTGGCCAATGGATTGTACACCAACCACAAATAGGCCAAAATTTCTCCAATTTCTTTGTGCTCGATCAGCGCCGTCTGGCCTACAGTCTGATAGGGAATGCCCGAGCGCTCGAACGCTTCCACCAAGAGCCGGCTCTGCGCACGCAGACGATACAAGACTGCAAAATCGGCAAAGGCGCGTGCGCCCGTTTCGACGCCGGTGGCGCGACCTGTATCAAGCGAGAAGTAGCTGGTGCCGCCCACCATCTGCTCGATCTGGTGGACAACATACTCGGCTTCGGCTTTGTCGGTGGGCGCGGGGTAGATATCAACCTTGGTCGGGTCTAGCGTTTCCGACCAGATCAGCTGGGCCGCGCGGTTGCTCTCCTTGGCAATCACTTGCGTGGATGCGTCTAGAATGAGCTGGGTAGAACGATAATTTTGGCGCAGATAGAGCCGTGTTGCAGTGGGGAAATCTTGCTCAAAGCGCAGGAAGTAGCCCCGATCGGCGCCGCGGAAACCATAGATTGCCTGATCGGGATCGCCAATCGCGCACAAATTTGCCCCCGCCGCCGTCAACATCTGCAACAAACGATACTGCGCCAGATTGATGTCTTGATATTCATCGACTGAAATCCACTGGAATCTAGCTTGCACCTGGCGCAGAACTTCTGGGTGCGTTTCCAGCAACTGCACGGTCTGGAGCAGCAGATCATCGAAGTCCAGCATCTGGTTTTGGCGCAGGGCGGCTTCGTAGGTGCGATAGATGGCGGCCAGTGGCAGGGCGACTAGGTTACCGTCAGCGGTTGGCAATGTGGCGGGCGTGAGCAACAGATTTTTGGCCGTTGAAATCTGATCCAACGCCTGTTGCAACGCCTTTTCACTCCAATCCGGATAACATTGTTTGAGCAACGCGTAGCGGTCATCCTCGCTGCCGATCACAAAGGTGGGGCTCAGCCCGATCTGGGCAGCCATTTGGCGTAGAAGCAGCGCCCCAAACGCATGAAAGGTCTTGATTGTGATGCGGGCGGCCACCATCGGCCCCAACAAAACGGTCAAGCGCTGCGCCATCTCCTCGGCGGCTTTATTCGTAAAGGTGATCGCTAAAATCTGTTCGGGCGGCACATTCTTGTAGGTGATCAGATAGGCGATGCGATACGTGAGCGTGCGCGTTTTGCCCGTGCCTGGTCCGGCCACGATCAGCAACGGCGCGTCGATCACCTGCACCGCCGCCTGTTGTTGGTCATTCAGACCCGCAAGGAATTCTTTTAACGCTATTGCCTGGCTCGTTGCCGCGCTCGACGCCAAGGGACCGGTGTCGATCGAAGCTGAAATACTGTCCAGACGCAGCAATGTCACGTCTTCGGCTGCTTCTTCTCCACTGTCCACCGCCGCAAACACATCGCCCTCCGCCCAGACCGCCGACGTATCGTGTCCAGGCTGATCTTCAGCCGTTACGGAAGACTTCTTTTTCGGGGCACGCGCTGGCTTTTCAGCACCGAATAAGCCGATCTGCGCCGAAGAAACAGCTCTTTCCTGATCATCGAAGAGCTTGATCACGCCGTACTCGCCATCATAGCCGGCGTCAATCGTCAATTCGCCGCTGCGCATCCGGCGGATGCCTTCGGCGAGCAGCGCACCACCTGTCTGCGCGATAATTTCCAACGGAATATCTTGCAAAATCGCCAACTCGGAACCAAGCTTGCCGAGCAGCGCCACATACTGTTGTTGTACCTGTTTGGACCCCGCACCGACGCCGTAGACTTCGCCCAGCACTTCCGGCAACGGGATCAGATTGTAAAAGCGTTGGACCCGCGCCGGCTGCTCTCCCGCCTTGCGGTCGGCCAATGTGGCGACGCGATGCATCACGCCAACCGTCACTAGCTTGCCACAAACCGAGCAGATGCCAGCGTGCGCCTGCGTCGTTGCCGGCGTCCATTGGATGTTGCACTTGCGATGGCCGTCGTAGTGATACTTGCCCTCTTCGGGAAAGAATTCAAGGGTGCTCACGGCCTCACCCCCGGTTTTGAGGGCGGCGAAGATGCCTGAATAGGTCATCTCCGCATCAACGACAGTGGCCTCGCGGGCCAGCTTTTGCGGCGAATGGGCGTCTGAATTCGAGACCAGCGTGTAACGATCCAGCGCCGAGACCAGCCAGTTCATCGGCGGGTCGGAGGATAGACCGGTTTCGACGGCGAAGATATGGGGCGTCAACTCGTCAAAACATTCTTCAATGGTGTCAAACCCCGACATCGAACCCAAAATCGCAAACCAGGGTGTCCAGATATGGGCCGGGATCAGGTAGGCGGCGGGGTCCGTTTCCAGCACAATTTCGAGCAGATCGCGTGAATCCAGCCCCAAAATGGGCCGCCCGTCCGAGCGGATATTGCCGATCTTTTCCAGTGCTGCTTGGAGTCTTTCGACCGCGGCTAACGAGGGCGCAAAGAGAAGATGATGAATCTTGCGCACGCGGCCATTTTTCTTATAGATATTGCTCACTTCCCCCGCCAGCAGAAAGCGTACCGGGGCCTGACAAGCCGCCGGCAGCGCGCTTTGAATCGGCTGCGCGTATTCAGCCTTAAGCCGAAAGAGACCTTCCTCGGCGGGCGCCAATTTTTCCTTCATCTCGGCCAACCAACCCGGGTGGGCAATATCGCCTGTGCCGACGACCTGGACGCCCTTCAACTGCGCCCATTTGCTCAGGTGCTCGAAGGTCAGATCGCGGCTGGTGGCGCGCGAGAAGTGAGAATGGATGTGGAGGTCGGTGATGAGTTTTGGCATAATGGGTTGACGGTAGAGACGCAAAATTTTGCGTCTCTACTATTTTACATATACAACAGTCTCATTCTCCATCGACTCAATCGCGGCTGCGATCACCTTCTGCGCGGCCAACCCTTCGACGGCCGAACCATCGAGTTGGGTGGGGTCCACACCTGCGCCCACTTGCTCTAAGAAGCGGTGGATGCGGTCGCGGAAGGTGTCGCTAAATTCACGAAAGCCACCGAAGAGCGGATTGGTGTAGACTGTTTTTTCCAAATTGCCGGCCGGATAGAGCGTGACTTCGCGGTACATATCCTCGATCACAAAGCGGCCTTTGGTGCCGGCCACTTCGCAGCGTTCCATTGGGTGGCCGCGCTCGATGTCATAGCTGCCGGTGAGGGTGCCGACGGCGCCGTTTTTGAATTTCATGTTAAAAACCGCCGTCGACCAGATGGCGCGCCCTGGCGCTTTGGTGGCAAAACAGTGGACCGCTTCGATGTCGCCGCAAAAATAGCGCATCACGTCGATCGTGTGCGGGTGCAGCGCCTTGAGGTGGAAATAGGGCGAACTTTCACGTGGATTCATAATCCACATGCTCATGTTGATAAAAAGCTGATGACCGATGCGCCCTGCTTCCACCCAGCTTTTCGCCAGACGCGCCGCTGGTGTAAAGCGATGGTTGAGGTTGATGCCATAGCAGACGCCTTTGGCCTGCGCCTTGGCGACCATCTCTTCGCCCTCTTCCACTTCGTTGGAAATCGGTTTTTCCCCTAGCACATGGCAACCAAATTCGAGCGCCTGGATCGTCGGCAGATAGTGCTCGCTGCCATACTCTTTGCCGCCCGTGGTCACGCTACAGATATCGGGCTGTAATGTTTCCAACATCTGTTGGACGTCGTAAAAGGCGCGTGTGCCAAACTTGGTCGCGCCGGCATCGGCGCGCGCCTTGTCCCAATCACAGACACCCACCAACTCGGCTAGCGGGTTTTCTTTGTACATCGTGGCATGGATATTGCCAATCGGCCCCATGCCGATTACACAGACTCTTAACATAGCAACGGTTGCTCCCTTGAATCCTTTGTCGTGCGATTA
>JBBRVA010000677.1:0-4830 GCA_038247295.1 Caldilineales bacterium
ACCCCTGAACGCCATGTCGAGCGGTCGGATATCGGTGACCCGCAAGTCGTACTTTTGGTCTAACGCCGGAATCACATAGGGACCTAACATGCCTGCGCCGCCGAGAATAAGTATTTTCTTCATGGTGATCGATTATCCTGGTTGAAAGTGATGGACGGGAGCGTAGCCTAAGCCACTTTTAGCCTTGGTGACAGAAAAACGGGCGGCCGCCGCATCGGACCCAATATGAAAAACACTCCAGCGCCCGGTATTGACCGTTAGCGCCCGCTCGACAGCCTGCGCCACATCTGCTTCCGCCACCCACAGCGGATCAAACGGCTGGCTGGCCACTTTGTCCGCTTGCACCACGCGGCCCAGGCGCAGCACCGCCACGTCTAGTTTGTGCTCACGGGCAAACTCGCGGCACGTAAACTCGGCTAGATGTTTGGCGAGAATTGGTGCCGCGGCCGTCGGCTTTGGCCGCCAGCGCTCAGTGACGGTGAATTGTTCGTCGTATGCCGTCATCACGTCTAGCGTGCTGAGCAGGACGACGCGCCGCACGCCTTCAGCGACAGCCGCCGCACAGAGATTATACGTGCAACGGGTCAGGTAGTCGATCTGTTGCTCTTCGCTGTCACCTGGCAATGGTTCCGCCACATGCACAACTGCATCCAGCCCGCGCACCAACAAATTGGTGGACAGATCATGGTGCAGCGCTGATTGGGCAAAGTTGGCCAAATTCGGCACAAAGATGCGCTCGGTTAGCCGCACGGTATGGGCGGGCTGTAATGCCTCGGCCAGTGCCTGGGCCAGCGGCGCGCCCGCTGATGTCATCAAAATATCCATAGTAAGTTCTTCATTTCCTTTTAGGAACGCCAATTTCTCTTATTTCGTACAAACCTGATTCCCTATATGCCCATTCAGCTTGACATGGTGTCAATGAAAACATATAATATGATGATAAATTTGTATGTTTATAAAGGAGCCGAGCAGATGACAAGAACCACGATTTATCTTGACGATACATTACTTGCGCGCGTCCGTCGCTATGTGCCGCCGCGCAGCTTGAGTCAGCTTGTCAATGAATTGTTAGCAGAACGGATTGCTCAATTAGAACAGGCCGAGATTGAAACACAAATGCGCGAAGGCTATCTCGCAACCCGCCAAGAACGCCAAGAACTAAGTAATGACTGGCAAGCTGTAGACAGCGAAGGCTGGCCGGCATGAAGATGCCCCAGCGTGGTGAAGTATACTGGGTTAACTTAGATCCTGCCATCGGTTCTGAAATTGCTAAGACACGCCCCGCATTGATCATTTCTAACAATATTGGCAATCAATATGCCGACCGTGTCATCGTCGCACCAATTTCATCGGGTAATCCGAATAAAGTATACCCGTTTGAAGTGCGCCTGGAAACTGGCGAAGCCAGTTTAGGCCAAACCTGCAAAGTACTGCTTGATCAAATCCGCACCGTTGATAAATCGCGTCTCGGCAATCGCATCGGCGCGCTCAATCCTGAACGTTTGGAGGATGTCAATCGAGCAATTCGGTTAAGTCTGGCTGTGTAAATGTTTACACGCCCGCAAATGCAGAAAAGCCGCCGTCGACTGGCACTACGACACCGGTGACAAAGCGCGCGGCGTCGCTGCATAGCCAAACCGCGGCGCCGATCAGTTCGTCTGGCTCGCCAAAACGGCCCATCGGTGTGTGTGCAACGATCTGTTGGCCGCGTGGAGTCAGGCTTTCGTCCGGGTTGAGCAGGAAAGAACGATTTTGCTCGCCGACAAAGAAGCCCGGCGCCACGGCATTCACGCGCACGCCCGGCCCATATTTGCTGCTCATCTCTACGGCCAGCCAACGCGTAAAATTGTCAATTGCCGATTTGGCCGCGGCGTAGCCGATTACGCGCGTCAAGGGGCGTTGCGCCGCCATCGATGAGATGTTGAGGATGCTGCCACTGCCCGCCTTGGCCATCGTTTCGCCAAAAACCTGCGCCGGCAAGACCGTGCCGATCAGGTTGAGGTCGAGCATCTTGGTGATCGCTTCGCGCTTCAAGTTGAAGAAGGTGACATCCCCAAAAACGGTGGCATCGGGCGAATTGCCGCCGGCTGCGTTGATCAAGATATCGATGCGCCCCCACTGCTGGAGCACGGCATCGCGTGCGCTTTCCAATTGTGCTCGATCCAACACATCAGCGGCGGCAGGCATGGCTTCGCCACCATTGGCCTGGATCGCGGCGACAACTTCATCCGCTTTGCCGCCGCGTCGCCCTAAAATTACTACTTTGGCCCCCGCCGCCGCCAATCCATGCGCCATCGCCCCGCCCAGTACACCCGTGCCACCGGTGACAATCGCCACTTTGCCCTGGAGTGAAAAAAGTGATTGTAATGCCTCTGCTGTAATCATATCTCTATCCTTTTTGATGTGTTTTTGCCCAAGACTACAACGGATTTAGATAGCAACGGATTGAGCAATTCGTGACCACGATTGTCATGTTGATCGAGCCAACGATTCGTGGATTACCAGCACACTGCATCGACACACGAGTAAATCCGTTGTAGTTTCTCGTCAGCTAAAATTCTAGCATCGCCTTGACCACGCCGCGTTCTGGATCCAACCAGTTGGCAAATTCTGTCACCAACGCTTCTGGTGACGCCCGGTGCGTGATCCACGGATCAAGCTTGATCCGCTCTTCGTCCAGCATCTGGATTGTATAAGCGAAGTCGGTTGCTGTCGCGTTGCGGCTGGCAAAGAGCGTCATCTCACGGCGGTGGAATTCGGGGTCGTGGAAAGTAATGTCCGCCTGCACCAGGCCAACATAGATGAGTTTACCGCCTTGGCCTACCAATTGAAAGGCGTTATTCATCGACTGTGCGTTGCCCGTGGCGTCAAAGACCGTGGTCGGCAGATCGCCACCCAGCAGCGCGTGCAGTTGTGCTACCGGATCCCCTTTGCCATCCACCCATTGATCGACACCCAAGTGGCGTTGACCAAACTCCATGCGCTTATCGCTAACTTCCATAACGGTGACGTTGGCGCCCGCCAGTTGGGCAAATTGAATCGTGGAAAGCCCAATCGGTCCGGCGCCGATCACCAGAACCTGCTCACCCGGTTCCAGTTGCGCGCGGCGCACGGCATGGCCACCAATGCAGAGCATTTCAACCAACGCCAGGTGATCGAGCGTGGCCGTTTTTGCCTTGTGCAGCTTGGCGATTGGCACCGTGATCAGCTCGCGCATGCCGCCGTCGGTGTGGACGCCCAGGCATTTGAGCGTGGTGCAACAATTAGTTTTGCCACGGCGACAGGCGCTGCAATGGCCGCAGTTCATATAGGGTTCCACCGCGCACACATCGCCGACTTGGATGTTCGTCTGGTCGGTGGGGCCAAGCGCGACCACTTCAACGCCTAATTCGTGGCCGAGGATGCGTGGATAGGAAAAAAAAGGCTGGCGGCCGCGAAAGGCATGCAGATCGGTGCCGCAGATGCCGACGCGCCGCACGCGGATCAGCGCTTCGCCCGCACCTGGCGCGGCGGGCGGTGCAGTTTCGGTCAGGCTAAAATGGCCTGGTTGGTCGAGTACAATTGTTTTCATAAGGTTTCCTTTTCTAGCGGACGCGGATAAACGCGAATTTTAAAGCGATTAAAAAATTCGCACGCAAAGACGCAAAGAACGCAAAGTTTTATGCCTAGTTCAACGCTAGTAAGGATATAAATAAGAAGCCTGCTATTTACGTTTTCTGCCACTGAGTTGTTTGTTTTTCTTTGCGTTCTTTGCGCCTTTGCGTGAGAATTTATCCGCGTCCAAATCTTTAGTCTAAAATCTCACGAATTTTGGCTTCCATCTGTTCTGCTTCGGCAGCCGTGAGCACACCCGCCTCCATTGCACAGGTAAATGTGCCACCACCAGGAATCGTGCGGACTTGGCCCTTGGCTTTTTCTGCTGTATAGCCCTCGGGTTCGGCGGTGGCGGGGAGCACCATGCCCAGCGCATCCTGATCCGGCGTGCGGCAGATCCAGCGCACGCCTTTGTCCAACTGGGCGGGACGGTGGCGGATATAGTCAGCGTTGCCGTCGGGATGCACCTGCATCGTGTGCGCCCAACCCTCGGCGTCGGCCAGATAATCAAGCGTAAAGACAACTTCCGGGTCGAAGGCCAAATCGGGGCGCAGCACATTATGCTTTTCGGGGTTGCGCTGTAACTCTTGCAGATAGGCCAGATATTCCGGCGTCGGGCGCACATGCGACGGGATGCTCTTGCGCACACGCGCCGTTGCGGGCGTGCAAGGTGCGCTGTAGACCAGGCGACTATTGTCCACGGGACGGAAGTTGACATGCGCCATGTACATCAGCTCCATCGGCGTCTGCTTCAAGTTTTCCACCGTGATCGCAATTGTACAGCGGCTGGCCCCCGCATAGAGCTTGACCAACGGCCGTGCGACATAGTTACAGGTAAAGGCGACCGTATGCTGATATGCGCCGCCCAGCCCAATATAAGCGCCGCCGGCGTCTTCGCCCAGCACAACGTGCGCTTGGCGATAGGGCGCATTGGGCAGTTCGCCATGCAAAGGGTGATTGTCATCTTTGGCCGGCACGCCCATGGTCAGCGCGCCGCAGTGCAGCATAAAACCGCCGTAGGTGGAGAGGTAATCCTGGGTGGCGCGCGGTTGATCGAACATCGATTTCATGGTGATGTTGCGCCCGCCAAACTCCGCCGACCAGATTTGTTGGCCCTGGAAAGGCAGCATGACCAATTCGACCTGCGCGTTGCGCAGCCGCAAACCGGCCACGCCGGTTTCATAGAGAAAAGTTGCGGCCGAGAATTCGCCCGCTTCGATCAGGGGTTGTTCGCGC
>JBBRVA010000678.1:0-4826 GCA_038247295.1 Caldilineales bacterium
AGTTCCAGCGGTACGGTGTCGATAAAGCCTTTCATCACCCAGAGCATAAAAGGAATCGCGCCGGTCGTCATACCCAGGATCACGCCCCACAAACTGTTGAGCAGATGCAGTTCGCGCATGATCAGATAAAATGGTAACACAGTGGCCGTGCCGGGAATAATCTGCACGAGGAGAATCGCAAACATCAGCGCCCGTTTGTAACGAAAGCGCGCGCGTGAGAGTGCATAGCCGCCCAGTGAGCAGATGGCCAGTGCCAACAGCACCGAAGTGCCGACGGAAAAGATGCTATTGCGCAGGAGCGTCAACGCTTGCCCGCGCCCCACAATCGCATTCCAAAAATGATCCCAGGTAAATTCTGTGGGCCAATAGAGATAGAGGCTGGAAACATTCTCTGGCTTGTTGGTAAAAGCGCTCAGAAATGGCCAGATGAATGGGATCAAAATGAAGATCGAGAAAATAAGCAGAAAAAGATAAATGCCGGCTATGTCCAGCCGCTGTCGCCAAAGGTAAGGCTGCGCCGTCTTGTTCGTCTGTGGTTGCGTCGCCATGATTACTTCATGCTGTGTTGCCACTGCTCTTCCTCCCCATTAGCGATCTGCTAATCCATTTAAAAGTGTAACGATTCAGCCTCATCGTAGACCCCTTCCGGGCAGGTACACTTGTGAAGATTGTCTCAGCGAATTCACCTTCCCGGAAGGGAATCACTTGAATCGCTACCCAAAACTCATAATTCTACGCGCATCAGGCGCATATAGAGAAAGGCGAAGCCAAGGCTGATGATCAGCATGATCATGGCGGCCGCGCTGCCGTAGCCTAATTCAAAAAATTGGAAGCCCTGGTTATAAATATAGATGCCCAGCAGTTCAGTCGCGTTGCCAGGACCGCCGCGCGTCAGACCAAAGACCAGATCGAACATGCCCAACAGGCCAATCGTATTGAGCAAGAGCCAGAGCAAAACTACATATCGAATCAAGGGCAGCTTGATGCGGGTGAGCATCTGCCAACTGTTTGCTCCATCGATTGTGGCCGATTCAAGGATTTCCTTGGGGATGCTTTCCAAACCGGAAAGAAAAAGAATCATCGCAAAGCCAGAGTTGTTCCAAAAATTCACCAACACAATCGACAACATCGGGTAGGTGCGCGTCCAGATGATCGGGTCGACGCCGAAGATGCCAACTAACCGATTGAGGGTGCCGAATTCCTTGGCGCCCAACATCGAAGACCAGATCAATGCCTGGGTGATGCCGGGGATGACCATCGGCAAGACGATGACCGCTAACAAAAAGCCTTGCCCCCACAAACGGCGTCGATTCAGAATCAGCGCTGCAATCAGCCCTAGCGTAAACTGGCCAACATTTGTATAAATGGTGTACTGAATGGTCAGCGACAACGAATGATGGAAGTTACGATCGGCGAGGAGCTTGCCGTAATTTTTGAGGCCAACAAAGGTGTAATCTAACGCCTTCGGCCCGGCGAGCGCCAGATCCGTAAAGCTGACATAGACCGCCCACAGCGATGGCAGCACGGTGAAGATAAACAACATCAACAGTGCCGGCGCAAGAAAGAGGAGCAACGTTCTATTTTGGATGTGGGTCATGATCGGTGTCCCAATCTTAGAAGGAGAGGATGACAGGATGACACGATGACTGAGCTTGTCGAAGTCATCGTGTCATCCCTTCATCGTGTCAAAAACACTAGCTGACGCGCAGGACGGCGTCTGCACCCAGGGCGTCGGTCATGGCGTCAGCGAAGGCGTCCATCGCCGCGGCCGCGGTCATGGTGCCGGTGATGATGTCTTCGGTGGCGCGACCCACGCCATCGGAGATCTTACCGGAGCCAAGTTGATTGAAGCTGAAGGTGCGACCCGTTTCAAAGAACTTGCTAGCCTGCGCCATCTTGCCGTTGACCATATCTAGATATTCTGGGCATTGCTCGGCAAAATCCATACGCGCGACTGGGCCGCCGATGTGGATCTTGGAGATCTCACAGGTTACAGCCGGTTCAGCGCCATATTTGATGAACTCGACCGCACCATCCAATGATTTGGTGGTGGCTGCGACGACGGCGCCGACGCCGCCATCGACATAGGTAAAGGGCTGGCCATCTTCGGCCGGGAACTCCCAACGCTCGACCTTTTCGAACAGACCCTCGATCGGGGTGGCGCCTTCGGGACCCCAGTCAAAAGTCCACTGCCAATCACCACCGGTCACGATTGCGACCGTGCCATCCGGGAAGCCTTGGTACTTGATCGGCTCCCAGGGGTTGGGCGAGAGCAATTCATCGACGGTAAGCCAACCATTGGTGGAAATGGTTTCATAAACTTCGAAGGCTTTCAATAGGTTGGGGCTATGCACCACCCATTTGCCATCTTCGAAGATCGGGCCATTGAAGCTAAGCCAGATCATCTGGAAAGCTTCGCCCCAGGTGCCGCCACCCCACGGCGTGGCCGCCGGGATGCCGGCTGGTTTTGCGTCCGTCTTTTCGGCAATCTCACCACAGATGGCGTAGAAATCATCCCAGGTGGCTGGTTGATCGGTGGCAATACCGGCGGCTTCGAGCAGATCTTTGCGATAGAAGAAGGAGAAGGTGCTGCCACCGGGCAAACCGATCATCTTGCCGCCCACATCAGCGAAGCCTTTGAGCACCTCGGGATATTGCGCCCAATCGGCCCAGGATTCGAAGTGGGGGCGCAGATCAGCCAAATAGCCGGCGGCGACAAAGTCGGCTAGCAGTTCTGGGCGCGGTCCAAAGATGTCGGGCAGGGTGCCTGCCGCGGCGTCCAACGTCAGCTTGGTCTTAATGTCATTGTCCGTGGCCGGCCCGACTACGCCTAATACACGGTAGGGCATGTCGGTTTCTTCCATGCGCGCATTAAAACCCTTCAACAGCACTTCCTTGGTGCGGTTCTCTAACTCCCGATCAGGGGTTAGGTAGGTTAGTTCCACCAGTTCACCGGCTGGCGCGGCGGCTTCACTGCCGGCGGGTTGGGCGGCGGGGGCAGTTGGCGCAGCACAGGCTGCCAAGACGCCGCCGGCAGTTAGCATGGCCGAGGTCTGCAAAAAGCGACGACGGGAGAGAGCTTTGTTCGTTAACATGAAATTCCTCCTAAAACTAGTGTGATGTAATAAAGAGCACAATGGATAGAAAATACGCTATGGATGTAAATATGCTGTGAATGAACTGTAAATAATTGGGTAGACGAGCCACAAATTGCTAACTTGTTTTACCAATTTATCCCGTTAAGGCGAATCCAACGAATAACCTGCGCGTAGTAAACTACCGTAGAGTATCGCTTCTGGCGTGACGAGTTCTGTCTGGCCGGATCTGTCACGCCAGAAGCAAGGACCTACAATAAATCAAGGTAAGCGGCTCACTTCATTTTGGGCAGCTGTCTAACTGTGCTCGTATATGCTGGAAATGTCGACAAGATTGTGCTGCACAATTAGCACGACGACGCGCGCACAATCAGTTCGGTTGCTAAGAGTTCAACTGGCTCAATTGGTCGCCCCTTGATCTGGTCAAAGAGTAGCTCGCCAGCGCGGCGGCCCATCTCTACCGTTGGCATCCGCACCGTCGTCAATGGTGGATTGGCGTAGCGAGCCAACGGCACATCATCAAAGCCTACCACTGCTATATCTCTGGGCACAGCCAGCCCGCGCACCTGGATGGCATGCAGTGCGCCAAACGCTACCACATCACTAGCGACAAAAACCGCGGTTGGATGTTGGGGCGCATCCAACAAGTGTTGCATCGCTACAAAACCACTTTCTGGACTGTAAAGCCCTTCGACAATCAGCTGTTTATCGATTGCGATGCCCGCGCTTAGCAGCGCATCCTGATAGCCTAGCAAACGAATGTTTGGATCCGTCGCCGTCCTCGGTGAGTTGGTGATACAACCGATCCGGCGATGGCCTTGTGCCAGCAAATGCTCGACTGCCTGCCGTGCCCCCTCGCGATTGTCTGCATCGACGGCACAGAGGCTGGGGTGGTTATAGCCCAACGTGACAATCGGGAAATCATCCTGGGCTAGTCGTTGTACGGCCGGATCATCCCCAGGTGCATCGATCAAGATGAGGCCATCGATTCGTTTGGCGCGCACCAGATCCAGATAGGCGTTTTCGGTCGAGCTTTCGACCGAATCGACCAGCAGTCGCATCCCTTGTTGTTGCACTACCGCCATCAACCCTTCCAGGATTTGGAGCAGAAAAAGATGGGTTGAAAGATGCGGATGGGTACGCGGAAAGACGAGCCCAATATTATGCGAACGGTGCCCAGCCAATGTTTGCGCCGCCGCGTTGGGCACGTAGCCCAAGGCATCCGCTGCGTCCAATACCCGTAGCCGCGTCTGCGCGCTAATGTGGGCTGTCTCCACATTGTTGAGCACATAAGAAACAGTCGTGCGCGAGACACCAGCACGCGCCGCCACATCTCGGCTGGTAATCTTATGAGGATGCAAATGGTTCCTTTGAAAAGTTTGGGAGAATGATAGTGACACGCATCACTGATGCGTGTCACTATCATAGCATGGGTCTGAAGTGCTTGTCAAGTCACTTATTCTTTTTCATTTTTGGTGACAATTAGCGCTAATCCTAGCAATGACTTGCGTAATGAAACAAAGAGTGCTATCTTCCTATTTATGGGTACGGCGGTGGGCGGCGCAAGCTTCGCTAAAGTTTTGACGTTGCGCAGTGCAATTCTGATTCAACCGAATCACGAGTTGCACTGCGCAACTTTAGCTGGACGACCGCGTTAGCTCGGTGACCTATTCGTGGATCGCCAGTCTAATACAGTTGAAGTCGTTACGTTACAAACGGAGCGAAGGATTG
>JBBRVA010000679.1:0-4803 GCA_038247295.1 Caldilineales bacterium
ATTCAGCGGCGGCCGCTTCGGCACGGGCGCGTACACCAGGGTGCGGATCATGCGTAAACATGACGACGTTGCCTTGGCCACCCAATGCCTCGGCCAGATAATGCGCGCTCATCTCGCCCAGCGCGGCGTTGTCGGATGTGATGTTGAGCGCGACGCCATCGGCCACACCCGCATCTAGACCAAAAACCGGGATGCCAGCTGTCTTGGCCGACTCGAGCCCTTTGGTCATCTGCGCCGGGTCACCCATGCCCAGCACAATGGCATCCACGTCTTGGTTTACCGCGTCTTCGATGCGGCTGACCAGTAGGTTGAAGTCTGCATTGGTGTCGGTGACGGTCACGTTCCAGCCTTTGGCCGTGCCATACTCCTGAAATTTGTCGATCACAAACTTGGTGGTGGCATTAGCCATATAGGGCGTGACAATCGCCACGGTGGTTTGATCGCTGGCGTCATCTGCGGCGGCCGGGGCTGTGCCTGGTTGAGCAGGCGCGATACAGGCCGCTAGCGATAAGAGTACAAATATTGTGAAAATGAAGCGTACGGCGCGGGGCATGGTTGTTTCTCCTCTGAGCGTGAATGCGGGTAAGTAGTAAATCGTGATTGGTAAGTTGGGGTGTGCCCGCAAGCATAACGAACTTTATAGTTTTGTGCAAGAAAACTACATCAGCCATTATACGCCCGGCGCGGCTTTACGCTACAAGGTGATCCCTGCCGCCGCGCGCAGCATCTGCCGGATTGGATCATAGTCCTGATCGGTAACGGCCACAAAGCACGCCATCTGGCTGCGGGTCAAGATGGCCTGGCCGATTGGATCTTCATGCATGTGGAGCAGAAGCTGACGTAGTGCGTGCCGCATCTCAACTGGAACGCTGCGCCGGATCACCCAAGGTGGAATCGGGCTGGGGCCCAATGTCCCGATGATGCGTAAATGCTGGTGCAGGTTTGGGTCGCGTTCGTAGGCTAATTCCCCTCAAACCGCCACCCACCAAAGATCGCATGCCCGGCCAGCATCCAGTAGACATCGACGGCGCCAAAACTGGCTGCTTCCAACCACTTTAGCTGATCGAGCAGGCGCGACGGTTTATCGATGTCGTTGGGGGCGAAGTAGCGATACATATTCCACCGTTCGCGCTGAAAAAATTCGAAGGCCGCGGTGTTGGCATCAAGGGCCAGCGCTCGCTGTTCGACGGCATGATCCCAGGCCGTAGCGGCGACTTCTGCGCCCAGTGGATGGGCGGTTTCGATCACATCGGCGATCACAAAGACGCCATCCGGTGCTAGCATGCCGTGTACGTCTTGAAACAACTGTTGCTTTTGTGCGCCGTCCAAGTGATGGATCGCCAGCGACGAAACGACTGCTTGGAGCGGGAAATCTGGGCTACGCCAATCGCTGGCCGCCAGGTCAAAGCGCCGCGTTTGAAAGCGTTCGCCAAAACCGGCGAGTTGGCGCTGGGCGTGAGCCAGCATATCGGGCGAACCATCGTAGCCGTAGACGGTGCAGGTTGGGAAGCGTTCGAGCAGCGCACGCGCCAGCAAGCCTTCTCCGCAACATAATTCCAGAATATTGAACGGCGTGTTGTGCGGCAGAATTAGCGCACAAATGGTCTCTATCTGCCGCTCGCGTTCGGGCACAAAATAGCGCCCATAGTCGATAAAAGTTTGTGAATTCTGCGCTCCCCAGTCGGACGAAGCGGAACGATTATTTTCCGGTCGATTTGATTGCATGATTATCTCCTGCAAAGGCTATACACAGGTAACAGATTGGCTCTGGAATATCAATTACTAGATTTTGCGCCTTCATGGCTTATTGTACGTCCATGAAACGAAACCTTGGGCCGATCACGGTATCCCTAGAACTACGCCAAAAAGCTTTGCTTGTCCACGAGCGGCTCTGCCAGACCTATGAATGCCCGATCCCTTATTTCCATGAACTGGATCCGTTGAGCGAACTGGTCTCCTCACTGCTATCGCACCGCACCCGTAATGCCGATTCGGGACGAGCCTTCAAGACGTTGCGTACCCGTTTTTCCGATTGGGCCGCGGTGCGCGATGCACCCACAGCAGAGATCGAGGCGGCGATCGCAAGCTGCACCTGGCCGGAACAGAAAGCGCCCCGTCTCCAGCAAATTTTACACTTGATCACCGAACGCCGGGGTGATCTCTCGCTCGATTTCTTGGCCGATCTAGATGTACCCGCCGCGCGTGCCTGGCTGCAAGCCTTGCCCGGTGTTGGCCCCAAGACCAGCGCAGCCGTCTTGCTTTTTAGCCGGCTGCGCAAACCCGCCTTGCCTGTCGATAGTCACCATCATCGCGTTGCGGCGCGCCTGGGTTTGATTCCAGCCAGTGTTGACGTGGGGCCCGCCCATACCCTGCTCGAAGCACAGCTGCCGGTTGAGTGGACTGCCCAACAGGTGTACGACAACCACGAAGTGTTGATGCTGCACGGTCAGCGCTGCTGTTATTTCCACAACCCCGCCTGTACGCGTTGCGCTGTGCTGGATCTGTGCCCGACCGGACAGGCGCGCCTAAATGGTGGCGCGCCGATAGAACGTTGAGCGGCCTCAATCTAGAATGCGCGGAGAAATCCAATCTAAAATAAGGCCGGCGATCACACCGACTGTAATCACCCCCATGACGCCCAGCGTGGCGGCGATGATGCGGCCAATGTTGGTTTGTGGGGTAATGTCACCATAGCCAATCGATGCGGCTGTAATTAACGCCCAGTAAAGCCCATCGCCGTAGGTAAAGTAACGCCGCGCTTCTTCGGGCAGTTCTACGTCCGCCGCCGCTTCAATCTGATCTTGGATCGCGCCATTTTCGGCATTGATAAACAAAAGCGGAAAAACGATGATAATGAGCAAAACCTGGATGAGTAAGTAACCATAGAGCAGGCGGCGGTGATGTTGAACGCGCTGCATTTCGTAGGCATAGACGCGACTGCGCAGCCGGTGACGCTCGCGATCATCCAAACTGGATGTGGTTGGCGCTAGGTGAAAGAGCTTAAAGAGTTTTTCAATATCGCCGCGCTGCTCAAATTCGAGTAGTGCTTGCGTCAACAAGTGATGGGCGTGGTCATAGATGCGTTCTGCACGGGCTGGATCGTCCACCTTGAAGGTATAGAGCATTTCGCAGTAGGCCACCACTTCATCGGGCGTTTGCCAACTTTGGTCGGCAAAATCTTCCATCTCCACCTGCTCGGCTAAAAAGTAGGCCAGTCGCTGGTGGGCCGCCGTGTCCACCTGATCGGGCGAGAGGTGGCCGAGCACTTGTAAAAATGCCTGGCGTACTCGTTTGGCGTCTGCGTTTGTCTGGTCGGGAAGCGTACTGTGCAGCTGAACCAGACCATCCAAACTTGCCTGACAAGCTTGGTGATTGGTGGACTTGTAACAGGGCTGGGTCAATTCCTCGATTTGTTGGGCAAGCGAAGCGGCGTTGTCCATGCGCGTATTTTTACATCCTGGGCTTGGAAAAACTCAATCCGGCAATCTTCGATAAGAATAAATAGTGTGCTGGTTATTGTATGTAAGCCCTTGCGGAATGCCCTGCTCAAAATTCTCGAAGCGAATGTAATACCAACTTCGTTTCAGCTTGATAGGCCACATCCACCACGTCACCCGACGCAAACATCGCCATTAACTCCTGGACGGCAGCACGTTTGGTCTCCTCGCCTGTATTCTCCATCAAAAAGACCCGCTCCGCATAGTCACCCATATCCTGCACCACCCACTCATAGCGGTAGTAAGCGATCGCCAGCCAGTTGATCTCCGCTGGCCCATAACCTTGGAAAAATAGGCGCTCCGCATGGCCATCGACTACAAAGCCACCTAGCGATGCGCCTACCACAAACATCAGATCGCGTTCTTTGGGCGCGAGGATTGGTTGATCCCAATCAACGAAAAATAGCTGACCGCACGAATCGATCAGCAGATTGGCGGTGTGAATATCGGCATGACACAAGACAAATGCCATGCGCTGCTGCTGGAGCAGGCGGCCCAGCGCCTCGGTGCGCGCCACGAGCTTGCTAATCTCGGCCTGTTTGGCGCGCCAAAATGTCGCCAGTTCTTTTTCCAAAGCATCCTTGTAATTGTTGGTGGGGATTGCGGCAAGCAGCGTCTTGACGATGCCACACCATTTGGGGTTGGGTACAAATGTTTCTCGGGGCAGTTGCGCCAAAAGCTCAGGTGAAAGGCTGGCTGTATGCAACTGCCTGAGCACAGCGCCATAGTCGCTCCATTGCTGATCGGAGAGTCCAACCGCCATCCCGTTGTCGCCTTCAATAAAGGGATAGAGCAGCAAGGCGAAATCGTCGATGCTGGTCCACATGGTCTGGATTTGGGTCGGTAGTGGCGCGACAACCTGTGACATCCCTTGTTCGAGCAGGTAGCGCGGGACGGCCACGCTCGGCGCGTAGACTGCATCTCGTTTAACTTTGAGGAAATAGGTCTGCCCATCCACCGTCCCCACCCGATAGACCCAAGCGTTCGAGTCATTTCCTATCGGTAGAAAATCCAGCTTGGTCACGGTGATGCCATAGTCTGTGTGCAGAGCGACGATGATTTTTTCTTCAGGGAGGTTGGATTTTTCAAGCATGGGTTGTTTTCTTTCTTACCCTCTACGCCGCGCCAGGCCCGACACCAAAACCGCCAGCACAATAATCAGCCCCGTCAGCACATTCTGGATATAGGAATTGACCTGCAAAATGTTCAAGCCGTTGCTCAGCACGCCCAGGATCAAGACGCCAAACAATGTGCCTGGTACGTGCGCCTCGCCTTCACGAAACATCGTCATGCCCAGGAAGACGGC
>JBBRVA010000680.1:0-4801 GCA_038247295.1 Caldilineales bacterium
AGTTTTCAGGGCATCGTAGACCCAGCGGCTCAGCGTTAAACCATTGTCAGTTTGGCGCTCACGACCGTTGGCGTCAATCTCGCTGAACTGAGCCACGGCGATATTGAACTGACCCGCCATACGCGTCACCGGTTGCAAGAGCGGCCCCAGCGCATTGAACAGCGCGATCCCGGCGATGATCAGCACTCCTGCGGCGATGATAGCGGCCAGGTAAAATGGAACCTGTAACGTACCAATTTGGATGACGTTTTTGCCAACCACAATGTTACGCGCGTCTTCGCCAATCTGCGCAGAGATCGTATCACCAGGAGGGCGCGGGCGCGGAAGGCGGCGGGAGAGCCAACTTTGGTTGGCTGGCCGGTCTACATCGGGCTTGCGTTCTTCCGCCATCGCTGCGCTATCCCCTGCTTAATTCGCATGTTATCCAAAGCGTCTTCTTAACCAGGCAACCGCACTGTCATCTGCTTTGGCGATCACGCGGCCCACGGCGGGCATCCCAAATAATTCTGTCAACGCTTGCGCAAGTTCTGGCACGTTGTCGAGCAACCAATCACCGACCCGGCTAATCGTACTGGCATTGGGCATTTCGTCTGCTCCGGTCTTGGTCAATTCCTCTTTTAGCGTCTCTAGATTGCCTTCGGCTCGGCCTGCCTTGCGCGGGTCGATGGTGGGTGCGTTCAACGCATCCAACACGCGCTGGAATTGCGCTTCGATGATCTTCTTATCATCTGGTGTCGGCGGACCAACCGTTTCTGTGATTGTCTGGCGAATGTCTTTACCGACTGCGATATTTTTTGCCCCGGCGCCGATGTTGGCGGTGATTACGTCGCCGGTGACCTTGTTGCCCCGCACTTTATCACCGTGTACTTCATCGCCACGCACCACTTTATCGCGCCCGACAAAATCGCCGCCGCCCGTGTTGACGCCGCCACCAATAAAGGCGCCGCCGCCCGTGTTGATCCGCTGGTTGCCGCTATCTTTCTTTTCCGTCATCTTTTCCCCCTTGTTTACCTGTTTTTGCCAAAGCACACCATCCGCTGCGCGCATAAAGAGCACCGGCGTTCCCCACTCTAGTTGATTACCCTCGCGATACAGTGCTTTGCGCGCCTCGGCCAGCGCGGCGTCCACGGGATAGCTAGCGGCGATTGCCTGGTAAAATTCGTGCGCCACATGGATCGCCGCCGGATCGGTGATGCTGTATTGCATGGCGATCACCGCCGGTAGCCGCTTTTGTACAAGCGTCTGCGCCACGCCAGCGAACAAATCTGCTGGGCCAGAGCGGGCGCCTTCGCAGGCGTTGAGAAAGGCCAGCCGCAATGATGGATGATCATACAAGAGGGTTGCCAATATATCGGCGCTGACAAAGCGGCTGTAATGCGCTGCATCTTCCCACAGCAGGCCGCCCGTTCGCTGCTTTTCGTCATAATCACCATGGCCAATGAAGTGCAAGATGTGAACGGGCGCATCGGTTTGACGCAAGCGCCGCTGCAGGCTATCCAACGTCGCGCCAGCCAACCGTTCGAGCGCAATGATACCGCGCGTCTGCAAATCGGCAAGTGCGGTTTGCAGACGTTCCCATTCACTTTCAACATCAAGCTTGGCTACGTCTTTGGGGTCGGAAAGCACCACCAAGATGCGCAAAGGAACTGACGCTTGCAGCAGTGGCTCACCCTGCAACAAATCCAGATAGCGCACCAGCGGCGTTTGGGCAGAAAGAGCGAAAAAATCATAAGGCGCTGGCCCGCGCAGATATTCCCAGGGCAAGGCCGCTAGTTCGGGCGCGTCGTTCAGCCGCAGACGGATGCGCAGGCCGCGGTTATTTTGGCCTGTAATTACCAGACTATTGGTCAGGCAAGTGCGTACATCGTTCTGGAAGACGGCCGCAAAAAGCCGCTCGCCAAAAGTTCGTGCGTCCAAGGGCGGGGCAGATGGTTGATTGGCTCCGATAGCCGCGAAATGGCGTCCTGCGCGTGTCGACCAATTGGCGGCGACAATCGCGGCTTGTTCGGCGGCTGAAAAAGGCAACGTCCAATCGACTGTCGCCTGGCCAGCCACTGAACTTGAGGCACGCGCTCGGTAGCCGTTGGCCGTGCGCTCGATGAGCAGATCAAAGTTTTCGTAGGTTTGGGTTGGCATTGGTGTGCAGACTCCTGATGGGAGAAGGTTCAGTGATCAGTGCCTCCATCATAGCGCTTTTTAGGGCGCTTGACAATCCCCTCGCGAAGCGGAATTTCACGCAAAGCAGAATCTCACGCAAAGAACGCAAAGAAAAGCAAAAATTCTGATTCAACCGGATCGCATGTGGTTGACACGAACGTCGCCGGTTAAAACCGGCGACTAGCACGGGAAACCTGCTTCGCGCCCGCCACCAGGCGAGGTTTGCTATAGCAGGTGTCGGATTTATCCGATGCACATCATGGCTACCGCATGAGATTCCGTTGACGCCCCAAAATTCTTTTTGTTAGGTTATCGCTATAGCGCTCTTTTTATGCAAAGAGATCAAAACATAAGCACCCCTTTGCGTTCTTTGCGCCTTTGCGTGAGAATCAGTTTGCTCCTTTAACGCTCTATGGCTGGCAGCACCTGTTCACCCAGCAGACGCAGACCAGTTTGCGGCGTCAGGCCGTGCGGCGTGCCAAATTCGACGCGACTGGCGCCGGCGGCCAAGAGTATTTGCGCCTGTTCCGCCACCTGATCGGGCGTACCGGCAAAGGCAAAGCGTTGCAGCAACTCATCCGAGACCAAGGCGGCCGCAGCGTCAAAGTCATAGCGATCGGCGGCGATGCGGATGCGACTGAGCAGTTCTGGTTCGAGCTGCAAGCTGGGATCCAAACCGGCGACCACGGGCAGATAAAGCGCGACCTCGCGGCGGGCGCGCTGTCGAGCCGCCGTGCCGTCCAGATCTACCACACTGACGGCGCCGATCACAATACCAATGGCGGCCGGGTCACGATCGTTGTGTGCCGCGGCGTCGTTGATAATGGTGCGAAAGTGTGGCACGACATCTGGGTTGGCTGAGCCGCCAATCTTCACCTCGTTGATCTCCTGGATACAGGCGCGGATCGTCGCCGCCCCCCAAGTGCCAAGCAAGAAGGGAATCTCCGCACGGGCAATCGTCCAACGTAGGGTGTCGCCACCCGCCAAGGGGAAAATTTCGCCAGGGTAGGGTTCGGTGGATCGACGCAACAAATGACGCACGCAGGCCATTGCTTCGCGCAAGGCACTGACCGACCGCTTAGGCTCGATGCCGACAAAATCGAGCCAGCTGCCGCGCGCCAGCCCCAAATAGGCGCGGCCTTGGGCGGCTTCGTCGATCAGCGCGATATTACCGGCAATATTGATTGGATGGCAGGTAAAAGGGTTGACTGCGGCCACACCTACCTGGATGCGTTGCGTCGCACGCGCCATTTCCAGCAAGGGCAGCCAGGCTGGTTGATAGAGCATATCGTTATAGACCGTTACGCCGTCAAAACCGTACTGCTCCACCGCCGCCGCCAGGGGGCCGTAGGCGGAAAGCGGTTTATCAGTCTGAAAGGCAACGGTAATGGATTGGTTGTGCATGTTGAATCCTTTTGGAAAGGAAGTCGTAGAGCCGCAAGATTTTGCGGCTAGGACCAGCCGCAAGATTTTGCGGCTCTACCGACCTACGCCCAAATATCCCTTCACCGTCTCTTCATCGGCCAGAATTTCTGCCGCCGAGCCTTGAAAGGCGATCTGTCCCTCGCGCAGCACATAGGCGTAGCTGCACCAACGCAAAATACTGCGCGCGTTTTGTTCAACGACGACCAACGTTATGCCCGTTTGGGTGAGCGCTTGCAGGGTGCGAAAAACTTCGCTGACAAAAAGCGGCGAGAGACCGGCGCTTGGTTCGTCTAACAACATGATCTTGGGTTGCGCCAGCCAGCCGATGGCAATCGCAAGCATTTGGCGTTCACCCCCGCTGAGCTGGCCGGCACGTTGACTTTGGCGCTGGCCCAAGATCGGGAAGAGTTCGGCAGCCTGTTGTAAGCGCACTTCGGCCGCGTGGCGTGGCGATTTACGTAGCGCCAGCAGCAAGTTTTCGCGCACAGTTAAGCTGGGAAAGACGTTTTCGCGCTGGGGAACATAAGCGATCCCCCGTTGGCCAATTCGTTCGGTGGCGATGCCAATCAACTCGCTGCCGCCCAATTGAACTGATCCATCAAAGACAGTAGTCAGGCCAAAAATGGTCTTGAGCAGTGTACTCTTGCCGCTGCCATTTGGACCTAGGATAGCCACAAATTGGCCCGCTTGCACATTTAGGCTGATGTTATGCAGGATGGTCAGCTTGCCATAGCCGGCACTGAGGTTCTGGATCGTGAGCAGCTCATTCGCCAAAGTACACCTCACGCACTTGTGCATTCGCCGCAATTGCGTCCGGCTTGCCCTGGGCGATCACCTTACCCAGGTGCATCACGTAGAGACTATCGACAAAATCAAAGAGAATCTCCAAGCGGTGCTCGATAATCAAAAAGGTGATGCCTTGCGTTGCGCGCAGGTGCTCGATCTGCTCGAAGATGGTATAAGCCAGCGCGGGGGCGACGCCGGCGGTCGGCTCGTCGAGCAGTAAGAGTTTGGGTGCACCCATCAAGCTGCGTCCCAATTCCAGCAATTTCATCTGCCCGCCGGAAAGATTGGCGGCCAGGGTATTCGCTTGTTTACCCAGTTGCACCTGATCCAATACGCCGCCGGCGCGGCTGGCCAATGTCTGCTCTTGTTGGCGCCACAAATGATGCCAGGGCGCGTAGGTCGGTCGCTCCCCGCGTTGCGCGTTCACCGGCAA
>JBBRVA010000681.1:0-4795 GCA_038247295.1 Caldilineales bacterium
AAAACGCTGCGCCAGGTGCGTTGGTTCCGCCAGACCACTCCCACAATGGCCAGCGCGCAGATGGGCACTAGCAGATAGGCATAGATCTTTGTGAGCAAACCTAAGCCCAATATTACCCCTAACAGCAGTAATTGGCGGCGACTCGTCCCGCTGGGCAGCGAGTTTGCATTGTAGAACTGGCCCCGCATCCACTGGAAGAGCGCCAGCAACGCGGCCACCACCCACAATTCTGCCAACACGTCGTTGTTGACCGCTGCCGCAACGGCCACATGCATCGGCAAAGAAGCGGCAAACGCTGTCGCGCCCAGGTTGATCAACGGCTTGTGCGGAAAGACGGTTTCCAGACAGCGATAAATCAGCAAGATCACACCCAAGCCCAGCACCACATTGTAGAAGCGCAGCCAGAGCAGATGCCCCTGACTCAACCAGTAGATCGGCGTTGCGCTTAAATAGTAGAGCGGTGGCTGATAGCTTTCGTAGCGCAACGGCGCAATCGACATTTCGGTGGGAAAGCCAGCCTTGACCAACACAGCCTTGTACTTCTCGTCATAATCACCCATCATCAACACGGGCAGGCTGTAATTTTGCGCAATGTGGGCAATGTAGTTGTAGTGGGCTGGTTCGTCCGGCGCTTGCCAGGGTGGCGTATACAGCGCAAACCGCACCGCCACAACCAAATAGAGCGCGGCGATTACCCAGAGCCAGCGGCGCGGGCGGATAACATAGAGCCTATCCAGCGTCGCCATCCCAGATTGGGAAGATGGGACGCCCACTGCTGGGGCAAAGACATGCGGTTGGGTTAGATTTGCTTGCATGGAATCCTATCCAAGGAAGGTGAGAATATTAAGCAAATATCAATCTACGACCTTTAGGCTCTGGGATGGGATCACCAAATTCTTTAGCTGTATCAATCCACAGTTGGATTGCTTCTTTCGAGTTAGCTAAAGCACTTTCTTGCGAATGCCCATGTGCCATACAACCGAGTAGTTCTGGTACTTCGGCAACAAATGCTTGATCCTCATTGCTCCAATATAGAATAACTTCGTATTTAACCAATGCTTCCATTGCTTTCACCCCCAAGATGGTATTTCAAGATCACGTTCCTCACCTGACGTACCTGGTATGGCTTAGCTTTATTACCATCGCGTTGCAGATTAATCTTTTCTTCAATACCCTGTTTTCTAAAAAGGTGATGGCTGCCACGGATACGTTCTTCAAATTCTAGATAAAGAAGTAATTGACGTAAATCATCAAAAGCTATGTTGGCGTCGGAGTGGCCCTGCAAAATACGCAGTAGCAATTTGTCGTATTTAGCCATCTATATCCAACCGTGCATATTCGTCTCATCCAACTTTACAAACAACGCCTTTGGCTCGCGCAAAGCCTGCCCGGCCGGCAATTCACCCGCGGCCCAGCGTCCACCCGCCGCGCTGTGATCATAGCGTAAGACCCGGTGTGTGCCCCGCGCATCGTTCACTTCTTCTGTGTATTGGCGGCCAAAGAGCGGCTCGTCGTAGCCGAGCATGTTATGAATTTGTTGGCTGCTATGTGGCAGGATCGGCGACCAGAGCAGTTTGAGCCAGTCGATGGCCTGCAACGCCACATAAACCGCCGTGGCCGCGCCCGCCGGATCAGTGCCGATGGCCTTCCAGGGCGCCTTATCGTTGAGATATTGGTTGACGCGCTGGCTAAGGCGGCGCGTTTCAGTCAGCGCCGCCTTGAGCTTTACCGTGTTATAGAGTTCGCCGACGCCATCAAACCCAGCCTTGATCTCGTCCAGCAAAGTGCGGCTGGTTTCGTCTAATGCCCCGGGCGTGGGTACCACACCGTCGAAGCGTTTGTAGGCAAAACCAAGCATACGGTTGACCAAATTACCCCAGTTGGCGACCAACTCGTTGTTGATGCGGTCCATAAAATCTTGCCAGGTAAACTCGACATCCGATGATTCTGGGGCCATCGCCGTCAGCACGTAGCGCCAGGCGTCTGCTTGGAACTGTTCCAGCACCGTGTTCCAGCCGATTACATTGCCGCGGCTGGTGCTGAATTTGCTCGCGCCCAGGTTCAGATATTCGTTGGCTGGCACATCGTAGGGCAGATTCAGATGCGGTGGCGCACCGGCGTTGTAACCGATCAACATGCCCGGCCAGATGATGCAGTGAAAAGGGATATTGTCTTTGCCGATAAAATTGTAGATCAGCGCGTCTGGGTTGACGTTGGCATCCCACCACGGTCGCCACGCATCTGGATCACCCGTGTACTCCGCCCATTCGATGGGCGCGCTCAAATAGCCGATCACCGCGTCGTACCAGACGTAGATCCGCTTGCTGTCCGGCACGCCGACCACGGGTACGGTGACGCCCCAGTCGATATCGCGCGTGATCGGGCGCCCGCGCAACTCTTGTAATTCAAGCTGGCCGCGTGTAAAGTTGAACACATTCGGTCGCCAATGCGCTTTGCCTTGCTGAATCCACGCCAGCAACGGGGCGTTCATCTTGCCCATGTCTAGAAAGAAGTGCTCGGTCTCGCGAATCTCTAACTCTGTGTTGCCGGTGATTTTGGAACGCGGATGCTTTAAATCGAGCGCGTCGTAGAGGCGACCACAGTTGTCGCACTGATCGCCGCGCGCATCGGGATAGCCGCAGAAGGGACAGGTGCCTTCTACATAGCGATCGGCGAGAAAGCGGCCAGCTTGTGCATCGAACAACTGCTGCTGCACATCGCGGTAGATAAAGCCTGTCTCCATGTGGCGCACAAAGAGATACTGGGTGACATCCCAGTGATTTTGCGTGTCGGTGTGGGTGTACCAGTCAAAGGTCAGCCCCATCGCCAGACAACCCTCAATAAAAAGGGTATGATACTTTTCGACAACGGCTTCCGGCGTAATGCCTTCGGCATCGGCCTTGAGCACAATCGGCGTGCCGTGCGTATCGGAGCCGCTGACCATCAACACCTTGTGGCCGGCCATGCGTTGATAACGCGCAAAAATGTCGGGCGGCAGGTAAGCGCCCGCAATCTGGCCGATATGTTTTTCGCCATTGCAGTAGGGCCAGGCAACGCCGACAAGGATGTTTTTGGGTGCTGTGGTCATGGGAAATCCTTTAATTGACGATTTTTGATTGACGATTTACGATTTTTGATTTACGAAATATCTCGTCTGCCCAGTAGATTTGTAAATCGCTGTTGCATTTACGATTTTAATCTGCGATTTGCGCGTCCATCGCGGATTCGTCTCATCGACGAAACTACCTCGTCAATCGTCGGGTACCCTTTGGGTGAAAAATCGTACATCATCTCATTCACCTGCCCAGCGGCCAATCAGCCAGACGATGGCGTAGAGCAGAATAAAAAAGAAAAGCCCGCCTGTCATACAGGCGATGCCCAAAAGCGCGGCGTACAAACCATAAAAGAACCAGATCAAGCCACCGCCCACCATGTAGAGCAAAATAAAAAAAGCGATGACCAGTTGCCCTTCCTGGCTGCGGGCAAAGCGACGTGGGTTAAAGGCCTGGCGGTTGCGGCGCATAGACCCATTATAGCCCTTGTGCAGGGCAAAAGCAAAGGTAAGGGATGAAATGGGCGCGTCCTAAATTATTGGCGGTTTTCCGAAACAGCAGGAATCAATTCCGCCACGGCCAATTTTAATTGTGCCAATAATTTAGGACGCAGCCGATGAAACTTCAAGTTTCCGGTTCTACCACCCGCTTCTTGGGCGGCGCTGGCCAGAAGTAAGCGATTACAAGGATCAACAACCCTACGCTCATAAATGAAATGATGCGGGCCACTGTGCCCGTCTGCGCCAGATCAACCAGGAAGAGCTTGGCAACGGTCAAACCCAGGATCGTCGCACCGGCATACCAGACACTTGTCCAACCACTCTGGCTCTGTCCCCGCCGATGGGCCACAAACATCAAGACCAGGGCCAGGGCACCCCAGAAGACGGCCAAAGTAGTCTGGAGCGTCGCCGAAGCAAAGAGTGCATCGAACTGAAATGGCACACTCGTGAGGTGATGTACGGTGCGTGTTACGCCGGCATTGGCAAGTAGAAAGGTGAAGCCAAACAGGAGCCATCCGCTCGCGCTGGCCAGCCCGCGGCGGGCTAAAGAAGGTCGATTCTGGTACCACCATAACCAGAGCACCGTTAACAGGCCTACAATCGCAATATCCAATGGATTGAGCAAGGGCAGATACGCCAACGGCGCCGGATCGCCAGCCTGTGTCAGGCTAATCACGGCGGCGGCAATGCTTAGGAAGAGCGCAAGCGGTGTGGCCGCGACAGCGGTATAGGCAAACGGTCGGCTGGTGATCGGCCACGGCATGCGCTTGTGTAACGGCCCGACAAGCAACAGGATCAGCGTGGGAATACCGAGCACAGTTATCGCTGACCAGGTGCTCCCAGCCAGGCGTTGATCAATCTGCCAGAGTGCCAGATTTGTAAACACGAAGGTGAACAACCAGACGCCACCGGCGTGATAAATGACCGACCATCTGCGTTCTGTCCAGCGCCAGAGCATAAACAGATGCGCCGCCAATACCAGCGGCCAGGCGTACCAGCCGCCGCCGATCAAGAAATAGTCGCCATCTAACCATTGTTGTAAAGCTACGAGCGCCGCAAAGGGCAGCAACCCCAGCATCGTCTTGCGCAGTGCAGACCAGGCCAACCAGCGGCCAATCACCTCTGCCGCTACACTAGAAAGAACGACAAAGGCCAGTAAATTGGAGACGATGTAATCGGCGGTCACGGCGTCGAATATCTCGCCGAAGCCGCCGGTAAACCACCAGAAGAGACCTAGCAGCA
>JBBRVA010000682.1:0-4792 GCA_038247295.1 Caldilineales bacterium
CCAGATACATGCCCTGTACTTGCTCGAAGGTTTCGCCGAGCAGATCAAATAGTTCGGTCGTGAAAATTTTTGTTGTAATTGTCGGTGTCATCATATCCTGTCGTTGATTACCTTGTCAGTTTTACGAATTATAGCGTGCGATTAACTATTCCCCGTGTACTGTCGCCCTCTAACTGTTCGACCACCTTGAAGGCATCCAGCGTGGTGGGGGCAGAGAACTTAATTTTGGCGGCGTGAAGAATGCGGGCATAACGCGGCGCAGCGTCCAAAAGGGCTTGCTGGGCGGCTTCGGCGTCGCGCCCACTGCGGCACCAACCCGGCCAATCTACGGCACCGGCAAATGTGCGTTTCTGCCCCACTTCAAGGTAGATGTCGATTGGATGTGACGCTTGTGCCATCCGTTGCTCCTTATTTTGTGCTAACAGGTACGCCCATGCTGACTGTTTAAAATGGTACAAAGATTGCACAGATAAACACTGTAGTGCCGCTTCTGCTTCGCCAATTTCGCTGGTTGCTAACCAGCGCTCTGGCCGCACAAAAGTCACATTCTGTCCCTGGTTGGGTCCAAAGCAGATATGGCCGCGCCGGGCCGAAGGTTTGAGCAGTGTCCCCCAACCGGATAGCAGGACTTCACGCAGATTAGCGCTGCCGGTATATTCGGCAATTGCGTCAGCCAGTTGCTCACGCGTGATCGGCGTGGCGCTTAACACGGCTGGCACCGCGGTTAGGATTGCCTCCAATTCAGCCGGCGTCACTTTATGATAAGTGTAATAGCTGGGTGGACGTTTAGTCGTCGTGGCAGCACTGGCGGCGACAAATTGGCCAAACTCGGCGGTGGGCAACAGATGCAGTGTGCCACGCATAGCCCAGGTTTTGAACAACGTGCGCTCATCCCAGAGCAAGCGTTGGACAGCGCTAGGCGTAATGCCATCCACCCGCAGCCCTAGCGCCAACTCGGCGGCGGTCATCAACTGCGCCTACACGCCGCCCAGCCGCGTCACAACATCTAGCAGATCGGTTGGTTTTGCCCGTTCTGCCAATCCTTGCTGGGTCAAGCGCCAGGCATTAACCTGAGGCCAGGTTAGTTGCGGCATGATAACTGTTCCACCTAGTACACTTGGGCGTAAGTAAGACAGTGAATCAGTAGGACAGTAGAACAGTGTTTGTACTGTCTCACTGTCCTACTGATTCACTACTGATTCACCGGAGAATAGTATGGTTATTTCCGCCCAAGTGTACTAGCCAATCGCGTAACGTTGCCGAAAGTCGATAACATGATGCAGCTCGTGGCCGGCGACGCCGTAACCCAAAGCGCGCACGCTGAACACATGGTCCGAGGCAATGCCTTTGCGCAACCACGCTTCGCCATCCAGCGTGCGTAAGAAAGCCAGCGATGCATCGCGCACGGCCGCAAATTCATCTAACAAATTGGCGAGTGGACGACTGGCAAAGTTGGCATTGGCGACAAAGAGATCTTGGTCGAAACTTGGCAGCGGCGTCGGATCATTGCGGGCAATACGCAGGGCACGGTAGGCAAAAACCCGCTCCGTATCCGCCAGATGGCCCACGACTTCAAGAATGTTCCAATCATCCGGCTTGGGGCGAAAGTTGGCTTGCTGGGGTGTCAACGCGGCCAATAGGGTGTGAGTCGCATCAAACTGGCGCGCGAGCAGATCGACAAGGTTGCCGTCGGGCACCAGGTTTATATATTGGCTGTAATAAGGCAGATGTTCGTCCAGCGCGGGGCGACCGGGATTGACTATAGGCATGGTTTTTCCTTTCTACGTGGGTAAAACCCCTTGTTCTTGCAAGCGCGTGTGCAGCCATGCCGTCTCTGCCTCGCTCAACGTTGCCCGTGGTGCTTGGGTGTAATCGACCATCAAATCATAGCCGCCTACCTCGTAGCAGCGCGCAAGAACCGCTGGTAAATCCAGCACGACGTCCGGGTCGGCGGGACGCAGCGGAATGCGACAGCGAGGCAGGCGATCTTTGAGGGCAATCGCGTACAATTCCAACCTACTGCGTTGATTTGCTCGGTTGATGCTAATCACATAACGCCAGTCCGCTGGCTCTGTGATGTTGGCTGTGCGCGCCAAAGTGGTGCTGCGCCCATCGCCCAACAGATCGATTTCCACCAGATTGATTTGGGTGGTCAGCAGGTCGGCTTGTTTCTGCAAATATTGGTTGCGCCCCTCCCCGCTTTTATTGGCTGGGCTAAGCACTTCAATCAAGGTGACAACATCACCGGTCCCCCGATAGATGATCTCGATGTAGGGTACACGCCGTTCCTCTTCCAAGAAAGCATAGGTCAAGGGTTCGTCGGCAACCAGCACGCCCGTGTGGCCGATCGTTGTCGTTGGTGTACGCGGTGGTTGCACAATTAACACGTCAGGGATATACCCCTTTTGTAAATCCGCCAGTTCGATGCGTTCACCGATACGGGCCACATATTTAGGGCGGATCTGAGGCTGAATAGTCTCTCTAATGTATGTGATTAGGGACGAATGCACATCCGGCCACAACGAACGATCTTCCAAATAGGGATCCATCCCCGGAAATGGACTAGGCATTGTCACTCCTTTTCAAGCGCACAACCACATAAAATAGCACAAACATATCGCGTAGTATAGCATAAAATGCGTGCCACGGCATGACCTTTACGCCCCAAGTGGTGCGCTATCCATCCGTAAATGGTTACCTTCTGGAGCGTAAAACGTGACAAAGCTCAGCGTTGAAACTGCCACAGATCGCGCAGGAGCCCAATTTCGCCGCCGTGGTGGATGATCTCTCGATTTGTCCACCAGAGCAGCGGGCCAAAGGGAATATGCGGGTCAAGCCCGTGGGGAAACGAACTAAGCCCCACGACATCCAGATCAGCATCGGTGAGACCGGCCAGTCCGGCGCGCCAGGCTGTATGCGAACGCGCCAAAAAAGCCAGCGCGTCGGCTGCGTTGCCAGGGAATTCGATATCGTTCCAATCCAACGACTTTGTGCCAAAGGTGTAATCGCAGCGCATCATCTGGCCGGAGACGACGTGCGCAATGCGCCAGGCAATCGTCGTGAAGGGCGCCGGTTGCGGATCACGCGGTTCTCGCTCAAACACCCATTCACCCTTGCCAAACGTCAGGGTGGTTTTGGCCTCGGCGCGCCGCCGTACGCTCCAACAAGCGGGGACGGGCTCCCAGAAATACTCAGCATCCGTCAACCCTTCCAAACGTTCGCGCAGCATCGCATAGCTCGTATCATACTGGTCGATCAGTAAACCTGGTCGCGTTGTGGCGAAGGTCGGTTGTTCACTCATAGTTTTTCTTCTTTTAATCATACTTTGTTGCAAGCTTGCGCACCGTGGATATATTGCGCACCGTCGCTTCGCCGCCCAACATTTTTTCCAGCCGTGCGCCAGAAAAAGTCGATTCGTGAAACGAGCGGCGGACGAGCCAAAAGAGTTCACGCTGATCAAAGTGAAAGTCATCGACGGCATTGCGGCAGGCCAATAGCTGGGTTTGCACTGTGTGGCTGGGGGCATTTTTTAAGAAAGCAACGTAAAGCGTCGTGTCATCCGCTTGCGCAGCAGCTTGAAATGGATGACGTTGGTCAATGCCTGCTAGTTCAACGGTTGGGCGTAGAAAGGTGGCAACTCGGTAGCCGAGCACTTGTTGTAAACCGGTTTCGATCTGGTGTTCGAGCGCCGCTGGATCGCGCCCATCGGACGAGAAGATCACATTGCCGCTGGCAATAAACGTCGCTACGTTCGCAAACCCCATTGTTTCAAACAGCTGGCGCAGCGCTTCCATCTTAACATTGTGGCCACCCACATTGATTGCACGCAAAAAAGCAACGGTTTGGGTCATCGTTTAGGTCGCATTCGTAGCCATAGCTGCAACTGATCGCTTGACCAATTCGCGTAGCTTGGCTTGGTCGATGTCACTTAGTTTGTTGATGTAGAGACAACCTTTGCCAATTTTGTGTTTGCCAAGTGTCTGCATTAATTCAGCGTGCTCAGCAAACCCGCCGCTAATATAGATCATCAAGTTCTGTTTGCGCGGCGAGAAACCGGTGAGGAACCAGTCACCCTCGCGGCCGGTTGCATATTTATAATGCGTGTCGCCAAAGCCAATAATGCTGCTGCCCCACATCTTGGGTTCAGCACCCGTCACTTCTTTCATCAATTCTAGAACGGTGAAACTATCCTGCCGCTTCTGGGCATCCTCGATGGTATTAAGAAATGCCTCTACGCTGGCGTCGTTCACTTGGGTCTTTAGCTCAGCCATCGTTCGCTCCTTTTAGCCTGGTATTATGGATCGCTGATCCGCAACAGGGGGTGCATTTTACAAAAGCTGGAGAGAATTATAGCTCATTGGTCGCAGATCGCACAAATGTTCTGCTTAAAAATCCTGGTCAAGATTGCCCGTGGCGAAGCCTAAACGCGCTGCGTTTGCAGGCGTGCGCGGTGGAGGGAGCATCCTCAGCTGCGGCTCTAAGTAAAAAGCCGCAGCCGAGGATGCTCCCTCCACGATGTTGAAGTTCGTCGGATGGGAAGCGTTGCGCAAGGTACGCACGTTTAGGGCAGCAGTGGCTGCGTACGCCCGGTGCGTGCGCTGAGGATGGCAGTGTCGACAATCTGCTGGCCAATGCGGCAGATATCGGGAGAAAGGGGTCCGTGTACGGGCGCGCCGGTCTGCAAGCTGTGGACGAAGTTTTGAATTGGGCCTTGAAAGGGCGGTTCGAGCACATCGACCGGCAACACTATGCCTTCCGGGTGCTCGTGCGTCTGTACCCGCACCGTCTGTTC
>JBBRVA010000683.1:0-4792 GCA_038247295.1 Caldilineales bacterium
AATACGACGCTGGCCCGGCGCATGATGGAGCAGACGAAAATTTTTGCGGCGTTGCAAGGGGTGCGCGGCCGTAAACCGGTGGATTTAGACGCCCTGGATCGCTTGCTTGTCCGCTTTAGCCAACTGGTAGTCGAGCAGTTATGGATCAAGGAGATCGATGTCAATCCGCTGCTGGCTTCCCCCGAACGTTTGATCGCTCTGGACGCGCGGGTGGTGCTGCACGATCCAGCCATGCGCCGCGAAGATCGACCGCAGTCCGCCATTCGTCCCTATCCCACGCGCTATGCCGGGCCATGGACGACGCATAGCAACATCGCTGTCTTCATCCGCCCGATTCGACCCGAGGACGAGCCGTTGATGGTCGATTTCAACAATACCCTGTCACCGCATAGCATTTACTTGCGTTATTTCCATTCGGTTTCGCCGACGCACCTCATTGCGCATGAACAGTTGGCGCGCCTCTGCTTCATCGATTATGACCGCGAGATGGTACTAGTGGCCGAGCACCAGGATGAAGCGGGCAAACGTGAGATCCTTGCCCTCGGTCAATTGACCAAGATCAATGGCACCAATGATGCCGAATTTGCGATCCTGGTCAACGATCAATATCAACGCACGGGCTTGGGCACAGAGTTGTTGCGGCGCTTGCTAGAGTTTGCACACAGCGAGGGGATCGAGAGCGTTGTCGCCGAAATCTTACCGGAAAATGAGGGGATGAAGCGCGTATCGCGTAATCTGGGTTTTCGTTTGGCGCGCGAGCCAGAAAGTGGTGTGGTGAAGGCGGAGATTAAGTTGACATAAGGCTAGATTTTGTTGACATTAGGAGCACTAGAGATGACAGATTTTTGAAATCTGTCATCTCTAGTGCTCTATGTAAGGTTCAGCGGCCTGGGTAGAAACTATTATATACACATTCAGTATTTGTATCTTCTAATCGTGACATTTCATCGTCTTGAAGAACGATACGGTGCACATGTCGTCACATCAGGTGGAATTGAGTTAGAGATATTCATCGTCGAAGGTGCTTCCATTGCTTTAATGTATTCAGATAATCTATGATTGATCGTCTTTTCAATATGACCCTGACTACGCTCCTGATCCTGCTTGGCTTCTTCCTGCATTCCAAGCATACTGTAAATTTTGGCTCGAAGCTCGAGTAGTTGCACATGCCCACCCATAATGCTTTGATCAGAACATTCAATCGCTCGATTTAATTTGGGGAGAATATGTGTTAACACTTCTTGTTGGTTCAGCTCACTTCTTTCCGAAAAATACTTCTGAATCCAAACAAGATTTTGTATTTCCTCATCTTGCTCATCATTTAAGTTGTCTGGCTTTTTCATCTATCATCCTCTTCTCTTAAAATAAAGTGGTCTAGCTGATTCAATACTAAATATAGAATGTGGTCGTATGCCATCAGCCCACAATAATTATTTACATCTTACTACATCAATAAAGGCGAAGTTATCTGCCGTTTACTTTGCTTATCTGATCCCACGCCCCGTGCTGTGCTGCGTTGAGCACTAACCTCACCAGCAAGCGACGAAAGCCTCTGGCAAACTATGACGAGATCTCATTGCCAAAGGAAAACGCTCTGATCAATCCTAAGTGGAGCGAGTCCGATGCGGCAGATGCTCTATCATTTGTCGTGCCACTATGAGTAGTCGAGTTACACACTCAGGTTGATGAATACAACCCATCAACTTCCTTGTAAATACTGCCAGATCACCAAACTATCCTCCGAAACTGTAATTATTTCGCTATCATCCTCCGAAAAATATATGTGACTGACTGCACTTGGATGACCTTGAACACTGTCAGTAAGTAGCGAATAATCATCTGCACTTACGACAACTATATTCCCATTATGATCGCCTCCAGCAATCATCTTGCCTTGATTTGAATAAGCAGCGACTCGAAACCATATTTTGTCGTTGCGAGGATATCGAATTGCAACTTCAAAGGTCCGAATGTCTCGAATATGCCATTCTGACTCTGACGAATAATTTTTATGACCTATTCCCATTGATAAATACTGGTGATTATTGGGGAGAAAAGACGAAAAGTAGCCAGTACTTTCACTGGAGTATGACATTTCATTAAGCAAATTCACAAGCCAATCACCTGCATAGGCTTTAGTAATCACGTAACGCTCATCTTGTGAAAATCCCACCGTTGAACAGGGCGGTACAACAATGGCCTTTTTTGTAACGGTGTTTAGACAGTAATAGCTGTTACGTATCGAACCAACTATATAAGTTCCACTTGGGGATATTCCTGCCAAGTTTACCCATATACCAGATAAAACCGAGGAATCAAATGGAAGTGAGTACTGATTTGCTCCCAATTGCCAAAGCTTCAGGCCATCTCGATTTCCATCTGGATCTTCACCTGGAACTAAAATATGGTGATCATCAGGCCAAAACGCAATGCCTCGATTTGCAGTTGTATAGTTTGTGAATGACAACAGAAACTTGCCAGTGAAATCATATACAAATATATTTGTTTTATGATCTTTAGGCCAAAGGCCAGAGGAACCACGAAGGTGAACCGCAATCAGTTGCCGATCATTTGAGATCGCGAAATCTCCTTTACGCCCTTGCCAACGCTCTGGATCGAAAATGGTTATTTTTCGTATTAACCGTGACATGATTTCAGACTTCTCTTAATTTTGTTTGTGATTACTCTGCAAGACGGGCAGTGTACAGCCTTATAATTATAAGGCTGTACACTCCCTTTAACCCCGAAATTAGGTAATTAGACGAAACCTATACAACGCTGCCTTAGCCAGTCATTTTGCTAAATACTTACGCATAGCTAACGTTTACTACTATACAATCAAAAGCTTCGGGTGTCAATCGATTTTTTGGATTAGAATGCTATCTTTACCAACCCCAACTGACCATTTGCTCCCCGACATAATTGTACTCAATCGGGATTTCGACCGGCAGCGGGTGTTGATTGCTGCCGTCGGCATTCATCACCCACACGCGCCAGGTGCCGGCTTCGTTGTTGGGATCGCGATTGCTCAAGTAGACAATGTGGTGACTGGTGTGGCGGTGGCGGTGGGCAGCGTATGTCTGGTAGGCTATTGTGGACAACAAAAACTACTGTAACGCGACACTTTGCACTTGCCGTTCGCGCAGCGAGTAGTAGCTAATGGTCGTTCTTGTCACACGCAAAACTTTGCCCATCCGCTGCGCCTTGGTGTGAAAGAGCGGATGTCGGAGGACCGCACGTAATAAAGCCGGTAGCTCGCTTACTTGCGAATCGGGCAGTGCAAAACAAATGACACAGTAGTGACGAGCCATGACAACCCTACGCCAGAAGTCCGACTCATTAATGGTAATGAAGGTCGCACTATGCTGCTGATGCAAGAGCGTAGGAATTGCTTCATCTTTGATGATCGTGTTAGGACGCAACTCGGTAATAAACAAGATCGGCCCGTGATACCAACGTCCAAGAACGGTTTCCAGGCCTCGTCCAAGCAGCTGCTCATCGAGGACTAACATTAGACTGGCTCAAGGACAGGGAGTGTCTGTAAGAAACCAGTCATGACGACGCGCAGCGCTTCCAATACCGCCTCGCGTGGCACCCGTCCGCGATAGCCTGCAATTACTTCATCCAGACCTTCGCCTGCTGCTAATCGGTCAAGCGTGCCTGCAACTTCAATGCGTGTATATTTAAACGTGGGCCGCCCATCACAAATACCGATAGCACGCACCACATGTTGACCAAGAGGATAATATTGATAGGCTTCGCCGTTTACGACCTCGGTAATTAACTCGGTCATTAAATTGTTCATCTTTCTCTCCTCTACTGGCGGATAAAAATAGTTTAGCACAGCTATAGAGGAGAGACAAGTGATTATACATGTTGTCGGTAGAATGCTATCGTTACCGTCCCCAACTAACCATCTGCTCCCCAACATAATTGTACTCAATCGGGATCTCGACTGGCAGCGGGTGTTGATTGCTGCCATCGGCATTCATCACCCACACGCGCCAGGCGCCCGCTTCGTTGTTAGGCTCGCGGTTGCTCAGGTAGACAATGTGCTGCCCGTCGGGACTCCAGGCGGGCGAAACGTTGCTGGGCAGGTGATCGACCAGCGTGGTAACCGGACGAGTTAAGGATGCCAATCCTGAACCATCTGAATTGACGCCAAAGATCTCCCAATGGCTGCCTTCTTTGCTTTGGAAAATGATGCGGCCAGGGGTGCCCTCTGGGCCCGGTTGCCAATCGGGGTCGTGATAGTTCTGCTGAAAGATCACGCGTTGATTGTTGGGCTCCATGGAATCTTCGGTGCGTTGGATGCCGCCGGCAGATTGGTAGACAATGCCACCTTCGCCCCAATCGGGCATGCGTGCGCTGTCCAGGCTGGGAATATCGCGGTAATCCTTGCCGTCCACCCCAATCCGGGCCAGCGCCCATTCCCCCCGCGTCTCTTTGTCAAACTGGCTCAGAATACTCTGTTTGATGCCGTCAATTACTTCTTCTGGTGTGTTGGCCGGAAACTCGGGCAAACTGCTCAGCAATTCTCGTTCCGACGGGCAGAGGTTGCCAAAGCCCAAGGCGCGGCAATTGTACGTACCATCCGAACGGCTAAAGACAATCTTGCTGCCATCGGGGCTCCATTTGGGCGCGCGCAACTCCAACCGTTCACCAAAGATCTGACGCTCGTTGCTGCCGTCCAGGTTGATCAGATAGACGCCGGTTTCGCCGCCTTCGCGCGTAAAGGCGACCTGGCTCCCGTCCGGGCTGATTTCAGGGTCATAGCCACCCCCTAATGGGC